>JANPIF010000046.1:0-14563 GCA_031424845.1 Ferruginibacter sp. | reverse complement strand
TGTGGATGAAAAAAGTATTGCTACCCATGTTGCAGTAGAGTGGGCGCAATTATTAAATGATAATATAAGAAAGATATATATAAATGAAGATGAAGCAGACCAAGTTACTATTACCAAAAAATTTGCAGAAATAGCTTCAGCAAATGATTTATTGTTGCCGTTGGTAAAAGCTATAAAAAATATAGAAAGTAAGCATAGCAGCTGGAAAATACCATGGGGAGCAATTAACCGTTATCAAAGAATAAGCAACGACATAAATCAGTTATATAAAGATGATGAAATTAGCTACCCTGTACAATATGCATCAGCCATTTGGGGAATGTTGCCTTCGTATAACAGTAGATATTTTGAAGGCACAAATAAGCGATATGGTGTAGCCGGAAATAGTTTTATTTGTGCTGTAGAGTTTGGAAAAAAAGTAAAAGCAAAATCTCTGCTGGCAGGAGGCAATAGCGGCAACCCTGCTTCGCCCCATTTTACTGATCAGTTATTGATGTATACCAAGGGAAAATTTAAAGATGTATTATTTTATAAAGAAGATGTGGTACAACATATAGAAAGAAAATATCATCCAGGTGAGTAATCCAGCATAATAACTGTATTCAAAAAATTAAATATTTGATTGTATTATCCAGTTTAAAATTTTAAGATATTAATCTGCCTTACATTTATTAGCTTTGGAAAACTAACATTTACCAATAAAATTGTTGCAATTATGAGACATACATTATTATTACTTTCTATTTCCTTTATTCTTTTTTCTTGCAACGATGAGAAAGTTGAAAAAGATTTAAGTATTGCACCTTTAACTACATCTACAACTTCAACAGACAGCAGTGCTACCTCTACAAGTTCATCGGTAAATAATTTACCGGTACAAATGCCTGCAAATCCAACTGCTGTAATGCCGCAAGGCAATACTTCTATGCCTCAAAACGTAGTAACATCAACTACTACAACAGCACCAGGAATGAACCCTCCCCACGGGCAACCAGGCCACCGTTGCGATGTAAAGGATGGTGCGCCACTCAATACAGCACCGGCAAGGGTAGCTACACAACCAGTAGCAAACTCTCCACAAATAGTATCAGCGCCACAACCAGTAGCTAAAACCGCAGCACCCGCTACAACAGTTACACAAAAGGGAATGAATCCGGCACATGGACAACCAGGACATAGATGCGATATATCTGTGGGAGCACCACTTAATTCTGCTCCTACTGCAGCAAAGCCATCAACTCCAAATGCGGCTGCTAATATTACTCCAATCTCTACACCTACACAAAACACAAATACAGCTGTAGTGCCAGCATTGCAAAATACCTCTATCACAACACCAACACCTGCTGCCAAAACATCAACAGCATTTACGGGTAAAGTCAATCCTGCACACGGGCAGCCCGGGCACGATTGTAAAGTGGCCGTAGGACAGCCTTTGCCTTAGCAAAGAGTGTGAATTATTTTTATCATGTCCCTCTACATTTCATCTCTCAACAGTGGCAGTAATGGCAATTGTTATTACATAGGTAATGATAGCGAAGCCGTGCTTATAGATGCCGGACTTAGTTGCAGGGAAACTGAAAGACGCATGACCCGCTTGGGTTTAAACATACAAAATGTAAAAGCAATATTTGTTTCGCACGAGCACATAGATCATGTGCGAGGGCTTGCAGGGCTCGCAGATAAATATGGTATGGCTATATATGTTACAGATGCTACTCGAAAAGGTTGCTATCATTTAAGACCAGAGTGCACTGTAATTTTTTCTGCATATGAGCCTGTACACATTGGATCATTAAGTATTACAGGGTTCCCCAAATATCATGATGCTGCTGACCCACATAGTTTTAATATTACCTGTAATAATGTAACAGTAGGCGTATTTACCGATATTGGTGCACCATGCAAACATTTGATTACTCATTTTAAAAAATGCCATGCAGCATTTTTAGAAGCTAATTATGATGAAGAAATGTTAAGCAATGGTTCTTACCCTCATTTTTTAAAAAACAGGATAACAGGAGGCGTTGGGCATTTAAGTAATTCACAGGCATTGGAAATTTTTACAAAACACAAGCCGTCTTTTATGAGTCATTTGTTTTTGGCTCATTTATCTAAAGATAATAACTGCCCCAAACTTGTGCAGGAGCTATTTGAAAAAAATGCAGGTGGTACAAGAGTGATGGTAGCGAGCAGGAATGAGGAGATGGCGGTTTTGCATGTGGGAGGCACTAACAGAATGATCATGAAGAACCGAAAAAAATTGCTTATAGATAAGGATATGCAAATGAGTTTGTTTTAGCATAGGGACTATTTTAAATCTTGATAAGTTTACATAATTACAATGAAAAATTTCTTTTTAATCATGGCAATAATATATTGCCACACGACCCTTGCACAAACACCCGAGTCGCTTATACAAAAGGTGCAGGAAAATTATACAGCAGAAAAAATTTATATTCACTACGATAAATTGAGTTACATAGCTGGTGAAACCATTTGGTTTAAAGCATACTTGATGGAAGGATTTTTACCTAGCTCAAAAAGTACAGTAATCAGTGTAGAGCTTATCAATGATTCAGGAAAAGTTTTACAAAAGAAAATATTATCTGTGCATGGTAGTGCGGCAGTTGGTGAATTTGAATTACCAAAAACATTGAAACAAGGTAGCTATACTGTAAAAGCATATACCAGACATTTAATGAATTTTGGCTTTGAAAGTTTTTATTACCATCCTGTAGAAATTTACAATCCATCTACCCCCTCTCAAGAACTTAAAGAAGAAAATGCAATATCACTTTATTTATTACCCGAAGGAGGAAATTTAGTTGCCAATATAAAAAATGTAATTGCTTTTAAATGTACCGACAAAAGAGGATTTCCCATAAATGTAAAAGGAAAAATTGTTGACGAAGGAGGTAAACAACAAACATCGTTTGAATCTATTTATAATGGTATGGGAAAAGTTGAATTTACACCAAAACAATACGAAAAATATTTTGCAGAATGCCTTGTTAATGGATCTGAAAGTAGAAGAATTCCACTGCCTTTACAACTCCAGGAAGGTATTACATTAAATATTAAGAGCGCCAACAATAAAACTATGTTTATGGTTGATGCCACTACCGTAACCGATGATAATTTAATCCCTGCTTATATTTTAGGAGTAGAAGAAAATATGGTCGTTTTTAAAACTGCCTTTCAATCGGTTAGTAAAATAATAAATGGAGAAATTCCTATAAAACAATTGGCTACGGGAATACTTCAACTAACAGTTTTTAATAAAAATAATGTTCCACTAGCAGAGAGATTGTTGTTTGTAAATTCTGAAGATTACATACCAAAAGCAGCACTAACTCCAACAGCTACAAATTTCTCAAAAAGAGGTAAAAATTCTTTTTCATTTAATGTGCAGGATTCTGTTCCGGGCTCCTTTTCAGTAGCTGTTACAGAATTTGAAGAAGAAAACACAAAAGCTGATAACATCATCAGCAGGTTTTTAGTAACAAATGATATCAAAGGATATGTTCACAATCCTGCCTATTATTTTAAAACGAACGATACCGAGCACCAGCAAAATTTAGATTTGGTAATGCTTACAAATGGTTGGAGAAAATATAGTTGGGTAGAAATATTATCAAATAAGTTTCCATCAATGGCTTTTAAGGACCCAAACTTCATTTCCGCAAAAATTAGAGCCTTTAATCCAACTAGTGGAAGCCCGTTACTTAATGAAGAAATTGCCGTTACTATTAATACGAAGGATAAGAAAACAAAATTTATATTAGAAAAAACAGACAATGCAGGAGATCTTTTAATGAAGGGGCTATATTTTGAAGATACTGCCACATTTGCTTTTCAAAGTAACAGAACACAAAATAAGAAAATAAACATTGTTGTAAGTTCTCCGCCAATTGCAAATCTTTTCGCTGTGGCTACAACCATCGTTCCTAAGAGCTATTTTGCTATCCCGGATGATAAGGGAAGAAATAATATCCTCAATCGTTATAACTTTAATTCATTGAATAACACCTACGGTAT
Source organism: Ferruginibacter sp. (assembly GCA_031424845.1). Classification (GTDB taxonomy): domain Bacteria; phylum Bacteroidota; class Bacteroidia; order Chitinophagales; family Chitinophagaceae; genus Ferruginibacter. The sequence continues at coordinate 10,522 of JANPIF010000046.1, read as the reverse complement.
TTTACTTGATGAGGTAAAGGTTAGAGCAAGAATAGCCAGTGAAAAAGAAAAATATGAAAAGAAATATGTTACAGCGAGAATGAGTAGTATTACCGCAAAAGAAATTGATTTTCTTACTAACCCTTCCAACTCAACGCAAAATATTTTTGATTATTTACAGGGAAGGGTTACCGGATTAATCATAAATGGTGCTCCAAACTATACAGTTAATTATAGAAACACAAGATCGTTAATGGGTGGTAACATACCTATGAATATTTTCTTAGATGAAATTCAAGTTGATGCCAGCTTAGTATCTACTTTAAGAGTACAGGATGTTGCTATGGTGAAAGTGTTTCCGAGCGGTGGCATATCGGGAGGCGCCGGTGGATCATTAGCTATTTATACAAAAAGAGGAGATGGAGTTGTTCCTGACGTTTTTAGGCATTCTACTGCACAAGTGGCCGGTTTTTCTACAACCAAAGAGTTTTTCTCGCCAAATTATGCCACAAATGATGAAATTAAAAATGATGAGCGGACAACACTTTATTGGAACCCTTATTTAATTACTTCTGCACAAAACAAATCAATAAATTTTTCTTTTTTCAATTCAGATAAAGCAAAAAAATTCAGGGTAATTATAGAGGGGTTTTTAGAAGACGGTAAATTATTACACCTTGAAAAAATAATTGAATAATTATTTTATCCCCTCCAGCATTTTAACCACACCTTCTTTTTTTAAAATTAGATAACCAAGTCTGTCATTACTTATGCCAGGCTTTAATTGATAGCTAAAACTTAATTGATCATCTTCAACGGCTGTTTCAAAATAATTGAAAGAAATGTTAGGGTATTTTTTTAAATCTTCACCAATTTCGTACAAGTGTGTAGAAAGTATAAATATGGAGTTCTTAATTTTCAATAACCCTTCAATTACAGTACTGCTGCATTTCATGGCATCCTGTACATTGGTACCTTTAAATAATTCATCTATTAAAATAAGCCATTTTTTTCCATCACTTACTTTTTGTACAGTTGCTTTTATGCGTTGCACTTCATTAAAGAAATAACTTTCCCCTTTTGCAATATTGTCTATCTCATTTATATTGCTGAGTATGCCATCAAAAAAACTAAGTTGCATTTTTTGTGCAGGTACGCCCATACCGGTATGGGCTAAATATACTGCCGTACCACATGCTTTTATAAAAGTACTTTTACCAGCCATATTAGCACCGGTAAGAAAAAGAAAATTTGTGTCTTCGTTAAGGGTCACATCATATGCTACAGGATTCTCCAGCATTAAATGATACAAGCCATTTGCCTCTATATTTGGCAAATTGGTTTGTACAAAATTTGGCATGATAAGCTTGTATTTTTGTACAGCTTCAGCCATGCCATACCAAGCATCTAACCTACCAAAAATACTGAGCAAATCCAGCATATTGCTTTTGTATTTGTACCTCAAAAAATGTGCAAGTTCCAGCATGTCTGATGGAGAAAGATCTGAAGCCATTTTATTTTCTCCAATTATATCTAGTGCTGTTTTCTCCAACATTTTTTTAGCCTCATTCAATTGTTTTTTTAATGGTAGAGGCGTTTCCTCTTTTAAAAAGAATGATACTGCTTTTTTCATTCCTTTTATAAAATCGAAACAATGCCTGATAGAATATTTAACCAAAGAAAAATCGTGGCTATGCAAAAGTTTATAACTGAAAGCTGCCAACGCTGTAGGTTTGGCAGGAATAAGATCTACATTGGTTTCGTAAAATCTTTCTACTACCATAATGGTGCCGTTGCTAATAATGGTTGGCCAAGCTTCTTTGTGTTTTATAATAAACAACAAAGTTTGCTGCACATTGTTTATAGCATCAATATTTGAAAGTGGACTAAGAATATTTTTTCTAAGTTGTTCTTTCCCTCTTGAAGTAATCGTAAAATTTATCTTATTAAAAATAGAAAATTCTTCTTCTCTGTCAAAAATTACTAAATCAGCAAGTGTGGTTTTATCAATATCCATAATTAGATGTTAGTCGTTTAGACATAAGATTAGAATCTATTAATAGTTAAATTGTTTTTTGGTATATAACTTTTTTTATTTCATCTCTCAAAAGGAGGCAGACTCATTTATTTTTTTTTAAATTTCAGAGATTCAATTTCATCGTTCAAGGAATCAATCGGTTATTATCTGCTATATTCTATCCTTTTCCCACTATGAGATGCATTTACCATTCCATTTTCATAAACAATGTTTCCATTAACCATGGTTTTTTCGATAGTTGCAGGAAACGTATAATTTTCTAATGGGCTCCATCCACATTTATATAAAATATTTTCTTTTGTAACAGTATAATTTTTATTTAAATCTACCATTACCAAATCAGCAAAATAGCCTTCTCTAATGTAGCCTCTCTCTTTTATTTGAAAACAATCTGCTACTGCATGGCTGGTTTTTTCTGCAATTTTTTCTAAACTTATTTTCCCTTCAATATAAAAATTCAGCATCATCAATAAAGAGTGTTGCACCAATGGAAGTCCTGCATGTGCATGTTCATAGGGTGGTTCTTTTTCTGATAATAAGTGTGGTGCATGGTCGGTGGCTATTACATCCAATCTATCATCCAGCAATGCCTCCCACAATGCTTTTTTATTATGAGGTGCTTTTATTGCAGGATTGCATTTTATTTTATACCCAAGCTTTTCATAATCATCTGCTGTAAAATGAAGATGGTGCACACAAACTTCAGCTGTAATTTTTTTATCTTTTAATGGAAACAAATTGGTGAAAAGCTGCAATTCTCTTTCGGTAGAAATATGCAAAATATGTAACCGGCTATTGTACTTTTTTGCAAATTGTATAGCAGTTAAAGATGATTCATAACAAGCATCTTCATTCCGAATGAGCGGATGATCAGATGGATCTAAATTTGGTTTGATGCTTTTTATATTTTCGTATTGCTGCTTTATTATTCTCTCATCTTCGCAGTGTGTGGCAATTAATAATTCGCTGCCGCTAAAAATTTTATCGAGTGTAGCATGGTTATTTACAAGCATATTGCCCGTACTGCTACCCATAAATATTTTAAGTCCTGCTATTTTATTTTTTAATTCATTTGCACGAAGTGCTTGCTCAGCATTGTAATTACTTACCCCCATAAAGAATGAATAATTTGCATGCGATGAATGCTCGGCTATATTATATTTATCCTGCAACAAGGGTAACGTAAGTACATTTGGAATGGTGTTGGGCATTTCCATAAAACTGGTAACACCGCCTGCTACAGCCGCTGCACTTTCAGTTTCAATGGTAGCTTTGTGTGTAAGGCCAGGCTCTCTAAAATGTACCTGGTCGTCTATCAATCCCGGAAAGAGATATTTTTTTTCTCCAAATATTTCAGTCACTTTTCCCTTTTCATTGATAGATGACCCAATCTTTTCTATTCGTTCATCTTTCACCAATACATCTACACAAGCAATTTTTCCTTCATTTACGATAAGTATGTCCTTAAAAAGATACTTTTGCATTCAATTATACGTTAAGTTTAAAAAAATATTAATCCAAATGCAAATTATTAAAAGCTTTGTCAAACTGCTTGTTTTTATTTTACCTATAAGTGCTGGTGCTCAATCTACTTATTTAAACCAAGGTAGTAAAGAAGCTCGTTTTATTGATAGAATGGAAATTAAACAACAAACAAATACTGATCTTAATTTTTCTACACTTCGCCCTTTCAACAGAAAATATATAGTAAGAGAAGCTACTTTTTTGGATAGTGCCCGCATGGGTTACAGAGATTCTACGGGGATGGATATTCATAAAGAATGGACAGACCTCGATCTTACAGATGTAGATGAATATAACCTACAAAGTTTACTCATGAACAACAGTGAATGGGTTACTACGCCGAAAGAAGGTTTTATGAGCAAAAAACCTGTGTTAAAATCTTTTTACAAAACAAAAGCAAACTTTTTTGAAGTAAACAACAAAGATATTTTTTTAGCTATCAATCCAGTTTTGCAAATTCACCAAGCAGTAGAACCTGGTTATGACGAAGGAATTTTCTTAAACAGCCGTGGTATAAATGTGCGTGGCTTGCTTGGTAAAAAAGTTGGTTTCTCCTCTTACATTACGGATAACCAAGAAAGAGGACCAAGATTTTTTCAAGAGCAGGTAAATAAATTTAAAGCTGTGCCTGGTAATGGCTTTTACAAAACATTTAAAAAAACAGGAGTAGATTATTTTGATGCCCGAGGATACATAACTTTTAATGCCGCAAAGTTCATTGACTTTCAAATTGGTTATGATAAAAACTTTATTGGAAACGGTTACAGAAGCATGTTCTTAAGCGATTGGGGTAACAGTTATTTGTTTGCAAAAATAAATACCAAGGTGTGGAAATTTAATTACCAGAATATTTTTATGGAGTTTATGCCGCATTTTAAAAAAAGCGGCGATACTTTATTGGATAGAAAATATGCAGCCATGCATCACTTAAGTATGAACGTAACAAAATGGCTAAATATTGGTTTATTTGAAGGAGTAATTTTTGGTAGAAAAAACAGATTTGATTTTCAATATTTGAATCCGGTAATTTTTTACAGACATATAGAAGGCACAATTGGAAGCCCCGATAATGCGGTTGCAGGATTTGATTTTAAAGCCAACGTAGCACACAGGGTGCAGTTTTACGGACAGTTTTTATTAGATGAATTTATTTTATCTGCTGTAAAAAATACACCTACAAGTTGGGTAAATAAATTTGCAATACAAACCGGATTTAAATATGTAGATGCATTTGGTATAAAAAACCTTGACTTACAAGGTGAGATGAATAGAGTAAGACCATTTACGTATTCTCACAATGATACCATATCTAATTACACACACTATAATCAACCATTAGCACATCCTTTAGGAGCAAATTTTCAGGAGTTTATTGGCATAGCGCATTACCAGCCAGCTCCAAAATGGACTATAGATGCTCGTGCGATTTATTATTATCAGGGGCTAGATAGTACAGGCAGAAACTTTGGATCAAATATTTTTAGAAATTATACAACAAGGGTTGGGGATGATGGATATAAAGTGGGGAGCGGTGCAAAAGCAACTTGTTTTAATGGCACCATGCTTGTATCATATGAGCTAAGACAAAATTTATTTTTAGATGCATCACTGCAACATAGAACATATAATATAGCTAACCAAACCGGGCAAAGTAATACTACACTTGTTACCGCCGGTATCAGGTTAAATATGTTTAAAAGAGTGTATGATTTTTAGCCGAGCAAAGAAGCAGCATATTTCATCTTCGGTGGCGTCGCACATTTCATCTTCAACTATGTATTTAGCTTTACTTATGCAATAAATTATGCAATAGATAAAGCAATAAAATCTTATAGAAATTTTCTTCAAAAGAGGCAATCAAATAAAAATGATTGCCTTTTTTTATTCCACCGTTAAAGAAAAAGTGAGTGAACGGGAATTTATTTTATCGATCGTATTTGAATATTTTAATGCATCGTTTCTTTGCAAAACATTCCGCAGACCATAAGTTATTTTTACCTCGGGGGTAAGCACAAATACCGGAAAATAAATATGAAAACCTATACCAGCTTCTGCAGCATAATCCAGCTTTTGTAAAGTAATTACATCATCAGTAGTTTTTTTTCCGGCATTGGCTGCCAAGTCGTAATCTACTCTTGCGCCGGCCATCATAAAAACTTTTAAATTGGCAATACGATCGCTGGTAAATTTTATCTGAAATGGTAAAGCAAGCGTAATACCCTGTACTTTTTTTAACATGGTAGTATCTTCAAGCCTTACTCTATCGGGTGTTTTCAGAGTATATTGAAAAGCCTTTTCAGTAAATATTAAATTGATGGGGTATGTACGCAAATCGAAATGATTGCTTAGCCGCATGTTTACAAGGCCCGCAAGATTTATACCGGTACTGTTAATACTTTCAATAACATTTACACTATCAAACTGCAAAAATTTTGTGCTGTGCAAAATGTTGTAGTGAGATCGGTTTACTCCCAAGTTGATACCAAAATGAAAACGCTGGTCGTCATGCTCCAGTTGATTAAGTTCGTTACGTAACTGTGCTTTTCCTATAGTAGGAAGCACAGAAATAATAAGGAAGAAATAAATTATTTTGTTCCGCAATAGATGCTGCATATACCGAGGCTGAGTGGTTTGTTTACAATATTTTTATACCCTACATTTTGTAAAATGCCGGTAAAGTTTTTTCCCTCAGGAAATTTTTGTATAGATTCATCCAAATAGGCGTATGCAGATTTATTTTTTGAAAAAAGTTTTGCTATGTTAGGAGAAATGGATTTCATGTAAAAATTATAAAATCCTTTTATAATTGCATTTTTTGGGCGACTAAATTCCAATACTACCAATTTACCTCCGGGTTTTAAAACCCTTAAAATTTCTGATAATCCCTTTTCCAGTTGCTGAAAATTTCTTACACCAAATGCCACTGTCACCGCATCAAAAGTATTATCGTTGTATTTAATATCTGCACTATCTCCGTTGTACAGTTGTATTGTATTTTCTACGCCCGTATCTTTTATTTTTTTTCTACCGATTTCTAACATACCATCACTAATATCTATGCCAATAATAGAAGATGGTTTTAAAATTTTCTCGGTCATTAATGCTACATCTGCCGTGCCGGTAGCTACATCTAAAATATTTTTAGGTTGAATGTCTTTTAAGTAACCAATCGCTTTTTTGCGCCACCTTACATCTACGCCTGCACTTAAAAATCTGTTTACAAAATCGTACCTGTGAGCAATACTATCAAACATATCAGCTACCTGCTTTGTTTTACTTAATTCAGATTCTTTATCGGGTACTATATTGTCGTGATCAAATTTTGCCATGTATGTTGCAAATATAAGTTGTTTAAAACAGCCAATGAAAACATCAGTTTAGTTTAGATGCACATAATAAAGTTAAATTTGCGTATATCTAAATAGAAATAATGCGAATAAAAAAAGCTACTTACGTTATAAGCAGTCCCGAATTTGAAAAATGCCCTGCGCCAGACAGACCTGAATATGCTTTTATTGGGAGAAGTAATGTTGGTAAATCATCTTTAATAAATATGCTTTGCGATAATGATAAGCTAGCTAAAACATCTGGCTCTCCGGGCAAAACCCAGCTAATTAATCATTTTGAAATAACGAGCAATAATGGTGAAGAGGGAAAAAAACTGGTGCTGGACAAAAAATGGTACCTGGTAGATTTGCCTGGCTATGGTTTTGCCAAAGTTAGCATTAGAAGCAGAAGAAAATGGGAACAGATGATTGAAAATTATTTACGCAAAAGAGAAAACTTATCTCATCTTTTTGTGTTGATAGATGCAAGACATAGTCCACAAAAAATTGATTTGGAATTTTTAGAAAATTTAAAAACATGGAATATTGCTTTTAGTCTTGCATTTACAAAAAGTGATAAAGAAAACCAACGCATAGTAAGTAAAAATGTAAAAGACTTTTTAAACGCTATGAAAAAAACATGGCAGTTTCTTCCTCGCCATTTTGTAACGAGTGCTGTAAAAAAAGCTGGCAAGCAAAAGCTGTTAGATTTTATTGGAGAAAATAATGATGAGTTGATGGAGAAGAAGGTGTGAGTAGGTGAATGGTGAATGGTGTGAATGGTGAATAGTCAATGAAGATTTAACTTTTAAATTGATTAGCAGTCTTGAGATTTTATTTCAAGATTTTTTTTTAGATAAGATCGATAAAAGCTGAAAATGAAAAAATGATGAGTATAGCCCGGGTAGAAATGGTTAGCACGCTGAAGGTTTGTGCGGTGGCTTTGTGGCGGAGTAATAATGGATAACCGGATACAAATGTTTAATTGTATTCTTTGTTGATGCTTCTTATTTTTCTTTTAAAATAAATTAGCGTGAACTGTGAGCTGTGAATGGTAAATAGTAAATGATAAATTGTAGATAGTAATAATACAAAAAGAGAGCCGGCCCCTAACGCCGACTCCCTTACTTTTACACATGAATCTACCTTACTGTTTTATAATTCTTTCTGTTTGTTTATAATTATCGCTCATCATCTGGAGGATATACATTCCCTTAGTAAGGCTTTGTACATTTATGTCTGTAATACCTTTTACATTTTTACCGGTAGCAATTAAACGTGCATTTGCATCATACAAATTGTAAGTAAAATTATTAGGAGCTACTACTTTTATATTTTGTTGTACTAACGTAGAAACCGTAAATAAATTATCTAAATCTCCATTTGTTTTTACAACTGCAATATTTGAATACATACTTTGACCTAAAATGTTTGTTGCTTTTAACCTGTAATACAAATTTCCTTTTTCAGTTGGTGTATGAAGGTATTTTTTTAAGCCGCTTACATCATTTAAAATTGTTTTAAAATCTGTACCATTTGTAGAAACTTCCAGCAATTGAGTTGTGATGGGTTCATCTGCAATTATTTGCCAGGTAAGTTTGTGCAAACCTTTTTCGTTGCTGCCTTGTAAACTTACGTTATGTATAGGTAGCGGGCCTCTAAAACCACTTAAAGTATAAGAACCAAGGCTACCATAATTGGTGGTATTGTTATTACCTGCCCCGGCAACAACTATATAATAGTTGCCGGCATTTAATGCGGTATCTATTACTGTGTTCATTGTATTTATAGGGTTATATGTACCTATTAAGGTATTTGAGCTATTGTATAAAAGCATCATCACATCCAAATTAGCACCACTATTACCTGCACCAATACTATAAGGTGCAACATCAATATGTACATATCCTGCTTGAGCAATATTTATTTTAAAAGCATCTTTATCTGTTGGCGTTGAAATGATGCCATCAATATTAAATGCACCGGCATTGAGTAATGTTGTATTGTTATTTCTTGTTTCGGCAAAATCATCTGTACGGTAAGTAAAACCGTTTTGAGTAGTAATGATAGTTAAATTATCCTGCGTGGCCGAACAGTCGTAAGGTGTAGGACCAATATCCCAACCTGTCATATTGCGGTAATAACTGTTTCCCATTACCGGCGACCATGCGGTTTCTCCGGTACCGGAACCTGTACGGTAAGCTTCGGTAAGTGCACAGTTTACATCGTATTTAGATTGGTGAGCCAAACCAAGGGTATGGCCACTTTCGTGTGTACAACATTCCGCTACATATTTTGGAAAATTTCCAAGTTTATCTGAAAATACAAATGCCGGTGTATCATCGCCCCAGGTAAATGAACCAGTATATGCCACGCCGCCTGCGCCGGGGTACCATGCACTTGTAGGTGTTACAATAATTCTTATTCTCTTGGTAAATGGTGCTGCTAAAAATGTAACAGAATCGGTAGTAATGTTTACATTAAATGGACGATAGTCTTCGCTTACTCGGTTAAAGATTTCGGTAATTTGTGTTGCATTTAATGCTGCTGGTGCGCAAATAAATGGGTTTCCGCTTTGCCACGCGGCGGCTTGTACTGTGTGACCATCAAAGTCTAAAAAAATAGTAGATGGGGTACCTGATGCAATACTGTTAAGTTTAGGAACCTGGCCGTATGCAAAAGCTGATGTAAAGAGCAGTGCAATAAAGCACAACTTTAGTGTAAGGTTTTTCATGGTAGATATTTTAAAGGAGAAGGATAATTGTGATCGGGATATTGGGGCGATCAACAGTATCTTTATTGAAAAAATTATAATTTACAAGGATCTAACATTTTAAGGGTTTCAAATTTTTGTAAAAAATATGCTCCATCAGTATTTTTTATTTCATACCCATCGGCCGCATTTTTATTAATTATACGCCCTGCATATAAAAATTTATTTTCTTCATTTAGTATTCTGGTAATTTGAAAAATAGATTCAGCATTACTAACAGAACGTAACATTACCGTATGCATGTTATTGTACTTCGTAATATTACTAATTACGGTTCCCTCAAAATTAAAGTCTGCTGTAAGTGGTAAAGAGACTACTGTACCGGTTTCGTTGGATAAGAGTTGATCGAATAAAATTTTATCGATACTAATGGTAGAAGGATATGCGCCGTATAATGCGGGCCTTGTATCATTTGTTTGTGCAAATGAATGCGTACATAATACTGAGAATAGTACGCCGAACAAATACTTGCTTAGCATTTTCATGGTTAAGTTTTTTATAGATACTTGGATAGTTTCTATACCATAAACGCCGTGCTGATATATTTATTACATAAATATTATTTTATTTTTTAAAAATTTTATATTGATTGGTAGAAAGCAATACCAATGTGCATGCTTCCATTGTTTTTATACCTTTATCTGCAGCCAGTTTTTCCAACTCTTCATTTTCGGTACCCGGGTTGAAGATTATGCGCTTTGGGTTTAATGATAATATATAATCGTAATAAGGTTTTTGATTGGTTGGGTTTAAATAAAGTGTTACTGTATCTACACCGGTAATTGCAGGTTTATCTTTAATAATTTTTACATTATTTATTACCGCCTCTTTGTTGCCTATAGCAATTACATCATGCTTATGTGCTACTAATTTTTTTACAGC
>JANPIF010000045.1:0-4893 GCA_031424845.1 Ferruginibacter sp. | reverse complement strand
CCCACCAATATTTATTTTTTATAGTTGCAAAATCATCTATTTCCAACAAGCATAGGCCATTGTTGTTCATAAAATCTATGTGACCCTTATTATCCAATAACTTCACACAGTCAGGGCTGTTTTCTATAATATTTCTACTGAAAAATTCACTTTCCTCAATTTTTTTACGTGCTATAACCAGATCTGTAACATCATTTGCCAATACCATAACGCCGGATATTGTTCCATCATCTTCATTATACGGCTGGTAAACAAAATTGAAATAAACTGTTTCCTTTTCACCTTTCCTTAAAAAAAAGGCAGGCTCTTCAAAACCATAATGTGTAATGCCATTTTTATAAACCTTTTGTAACCAACCCATAAATGGCTGGTCTTTCATTTCCGGGATAATTTCTAAAAATGGTTTCCCTAATGCTTCTTTACTTACATTCCACATTTTATAAACACCTTCATTGGCTACCTCCAAAGTCATATTTTCACCCTTTAAAATACAAATAGGTGAAGTTGCTTTTTCTACCAAATTGCGGAAACGGCTTTCGCTTTCTTCTATTTTTTTTCGAGTATTTACAAGTTCTGTAACATCATTTACCACACTTATTATACCGTTTATTATACCATCCTTATCATACATCGGCTGGTAAGTAAAGTTGTAATATCCTATTGCTTTTTTTTCACTCTTGCTTATTGTATATTCAATTTCATCGCCATTATAAGAAATGCCTGTTTTAAAAACTTCCATTAACATAGGCTCTAAAAACTTCCTGGTTTCTGGCATTGTTTCAAAAAGAGGCTTGCCTACAAAATCTGTTTCCTTTTTGCCGGCAATTGTTAAGAACATTTCGTTGGCCATTTCTACCTGAAACTTCAATCCTTTAAAAACGGCTACTCCAACTGCAGACTGCAATAAAATATTTTTAAACCTTCCTAAAAAAGCATCTTCCTGCAACTGGTATTTTTTATGCTCCGTCACATCTTCAATTACAAGGAGTATTAAATTTTCTGCACCGGCATCCCCTTTCATTTCCCGGGCATTTAAGAGTAATATTTTCTTCCCTACTAAAGGGAAATGATGCTCCACTTCAAAATCAGTAAATGCCTCTTTCTCAGTTATAATTTCTTCCAGCAAGGTTCTCAATGATGGAATATCCCATTGACTGTTGCCGAGTTTATAAAACAGGTTACCTTCCGTTTCTTTTTCCGTTACATCAAATAATTTATAAAATGCTTTGTTGGCTGTTTTTACCCGCAGGTTTTTATCTAACACCAATAAAGGTTCTCTTATTGTACTTATAATTGATTGTGCAAATTTTTGCGCTACAGTTACCTGCTCATTTAAGCTTATCAGCTCCTGATTTACCACTGTAAGTTCTTCATTGGAACTTTGCAACTCCTCCTTACTTGTTTCAAGTTCTTCATTTAAACTTTGTAATTCTTCGCTTCCACTAAGCAATTCTTCATTGGCACTTTGCAGTTCTTCATTTGCGGCTTCCTGGTCTTCAGTAATGCTGCGCATATCTTCTCTTGTTTGTGCCAGTTCTTTTTCTATCTGAAGTATGTATAAATCTTTTTCATCATTTTTTAGCTTAGATGATGACTGAGGATCTTGTGATGACTGCTTGGTATTCTGTGTAAATTCATTGCCATGAAAAAGTATTAAATAATGGGGCTCTATAACATTGGGCAGCGGCATAGCTTCAATGGTAATTATGCGCTGGCTACCATTAAGCTGTATTGGAATATTTTCTTTTGTTACTGAAGTGTTTTCTTTTTTTGCTTTGTGAATAATATTACGCAGCTCAAATGCAAGACCATATCTTGCCATTTTTAAAAGGTTATGTGTAGGCTTGCCCGGCGCCTGCTCCAGATAATTGTTGGTATTGCCCCTAAAGTGTACTATATCCATTGCCTCGTTTATTACCACACCCGCCGGAGTATATTTACTCAGCATTATATCATCAGCCGTTTTTTGAAAATCAGTCTGCATATTTTCTTTTAAAGGATTGATATTAATTTCATTTAAATTTTGCTCACTGCGCAAAGTAGCTACATGCATAAATCTTCCCATAGCATCTTTTCGGGTAAATAATTTATCATTTTTGCCTGCTGTTACAAAAAGATCCGGTACACTGTTACTTGTCTCAGATTTTCCGAGTAATAAAAAACCGTGGGGATTAAGCGCATAATGAAAAGTAGTAAGCGCTTTTTTTTGAAGATAAGGCTCCATATAAATCAGCACATTTCTACAGCTCACAAAATCTATTTTACCAAAAGGAGGATCTTTTAAAAAATTGTGAATGGCAAATACACACATATCTCTTATATCTTTATTAAGCCTGTAACCACCATTTGATTTTGTAAAAAATTCCCGTAACCGTTTGTCACTTACTTCTTCCAGTTCTTCTTTTGTATATATGCCTGCACGTGCTTTTGCAATAGCTGGTTCACTTATATCTGTAGCAAATATTTGTACACGCTCTTGGCTGTTACCCAAAAATTCTTTTAAACACATTGCCATTGAGTATGCCTCTTGCCCGGTACTGCATGCAGCTACCCATAAACGTATAGGTGTAGTGGGCAACTTATTTTTTACAACAGCAGAAAAAACTGACTGGCATAAATTATCAAACACTTTACTGTCTCTGAAAAAAGTGGTAACAGGTATTAAAAGATCCTGGTACAGTAAATCCTGTTCAGGTTTATTTTCTTTTAGGTATTTTAAATAAAATGCTGGTTCTTCATTTTTATTTATTGCCATTCGGCGAAGAATTCTTCTACGAATAGTAGTTTGTTTATAATAAGTAAAATCGGTACCCTTGCGTAAGCGCAGCATCGATAAAATTTGTTTAAAAACATCTTCATCCTGTGGGGGTAAATTTTTTAATTCCTCATCGCTCAGGTTTATTTGCGGCACTATCTCCAGCAGTTTTTGAGGAATTTCTTCAGGGGTTAAAATAAAATCTACCACATCTGCCTGTATTGCGTGGGCAGGCATACTGTCATAATTGGCCGATGCTATGTTTTGAGCAATTGTAATTCCCCCATTGTCTTTTATGGCTTTTAAACCAAGGGTTCCATCTGCACCTGTGCCAGATAATACTACCCCAATTGCATGGGTCTGGTGAATTTCCGCAAGTGATTCAAAAAAAAGGTCAATGGGTAGATTCAGTTTGTTCTTATTCTTTTCAGGTCTTGCGCTAAGCTCCAGTTTACCATCGTTTGCAATAAGCATTTTATTGCTCGGTATAATGTAAATGTGGTTAGGCTCTACTCTTATATCATCAGAAATTTCCAGCACCGGAATTTTAGTAACTCTTTGCAAAATTTCCGTAAGAAAACTTTCATGATCCGGATGTAAATGCTGTACCAATACATAGGCCATTCCTGAATCTTCAGGTATAGCTTTTAATAGTTTTTTAAAAGCATCCAGCCCGCCGGCAGATGCGCCTATACCTACTACAGGAAATAAATTGGAAGATTTAATAAGGGGCTTATCTATTATATTATCGGCTTCATCATTTTTCATGATGAAATTTTTTCATCAGCAAGAATAAAGTTTTCTCTTGCCGGGTGTGCTGTATCATTTTGTGCCAATGAAGTAATGGAGTTCTGTAACAAAAATTTTAGTTTTGAAAATGAATTAGGCTTTCGAATAAAATAGTGAGCTCCATTTGTATAGAGAAATTCTATTAAACTAGGCTCAAGCGATGTAGAAATTATTACAATCGGTATTGATTTTAGTTTTTCGTTTGCTTTAATTTCTGTGAGGCAAGCTGCGCCGTTTTTACGAGGCATATTCATGTCCATAAAAATAATATCGGGAAGCAATGGTGCATTGTTTAAGTAATGCATCAACTGTTCTCCGTCTTGTGCTGTTTCAACACTTGTATTTAAATTAATTTCATCTAAGGCATTTACAAACAGCAGGCAATCATCTGCATCATCATCTGCAAGCAAAATAAATGTCTTATCACTTTGTAAGCTGTCTGAATTCAGATTTGGCATTTATAGTAGATTGATAATTTTTATAGTAGTGATTTGTAACTTTTAAAGTGATGAGTTCTTTAATTATAAACGTCCCTCAACAACAAGGTAACCTTTATTAAAGGGTTTAACCCTAAAATATTGACTAAAAATATTATAAAATATGTTTAGTCGATAACGGCAATTTCAAAATGCCAATATTTTAAGTATTTGTGACACTTTTGCTGCGTTGGATAATACCATTAAATGAGTACCACCTTCAATTTTTTCAGCTGATTTTATATTTCTATAAGGGAGAATTCTGTCGTTGGTACCGTGGAGATGTTGTAAATTTTTAGGAGTATCAATATTTTCCCAAGTTGCAATTTTTGCAATGGCCCATTTTAGAAAGATTGGATCAGTATCGTGTAAAATAGCTGAGACTAATTTTTTATCTTCTGCCGTTCTGTTACTAAAAAACCAATTGGTGAAAATGTTTGTTTTTACAAGCAATGTTGCAGGGATAATTTTATGTATGCCTAACTTACCTGCAAGCCTAAAATAATACGGAATTTCGTTTTTATTTTTTGCAGAGGATATCAAAATTATTTTTTCTGTTGAAATGTGTTTGGCTATTTCTACTGCCATCATTCCGCCAAAAGAGAGGCCAATTAAAACTGGGTTCTTGGTAGTTATTTGTTTGGTTAAACGAAGGGCATAGTTTTCAATATTTTCGTTGTTTAAAGGAGGTATCCACTTAATATGAACGACATGGTAATTTCCAAAATCTATTTTATAAAAAACCCTTTCATCTGCTCCCAGTCCACTAAAAACATAAATGGTTTGCATGAAAATAATTTATGAGAATACCGAGTAATAAAATTACACGAATCAGCAATATAACCTTCCATTATTCACATCAACTACTAACCC
>JANPIF010000044.1:0-4964 GCA_031424845.1 Ferruginibacter sp. | reverse complement strand
AATGGAGGCGAAGTATTGAGCACAAAACCATGGGGACTAAAATCACTGGCCTATCCGGTAGCCAAGAAGACCACAGGTCTTTATTGGGTTATGGAGTATTCAGCGCCAACCAGCTTCAATGAAAAGTTGAAAATTCAACTTTTACGTGACGAATCAGCTATGCGTCACATGTTTACTGTACTCGATAAATACGCCGTCGAGTATAATACCAAAAAGAGAAGTGGTGTACATTCAGGAACCGAAAAAGCGGAGGCATAAATCATGGCAAAAGCAAACGAGATTAAATATCTAACAGCTATAAAAGCTGAAAAGCGTCCAAAGAAATATTGCCGCTTTAAGAAAATGGGCATCCGTTATATTGATTATAAGGATGGTGATTTCTTGAAAAAATTCTTAAACGAACAAGGTAAATTATTGCCACGTCGCCTTACAGGAAACTCTTTAAAGTTTCAACGTAAAGTAAGTGAGGCAGTGAAGAAAGCCCGTCAAATGGCTATTCTACCTTACGTTACTGATTTGATGAAATAGAACAAGACTTAAGATTTTAGACACAAGACACAAGATTGTAGATTTTATTTTCAATGCGTTTCATAAATCTCCTTGAAATAATTTGCATCATCTTGATACTTGATACTAACATCTAAATACTATTTTTTTTAACCACCCTAATCTTTAAATAGAGAAAGATTATTTCAATTTATAAGTTGTAATAATTTGGGTAAAAATGCAAAACAATGCAGGTAATATTAATACAAGATGTAAACAACCTTGGTGGTGCAAATGAATTGGTAACAGTAAAGAATGGTTACGGTCGTAACTTTCTTATACCAAAGAAAATTGCAGTAGAAGCTAGCCCTAGCAATTTAAAGCAAATGCAGGAAAAGCTAAAACAACAAGCTAAGAAAGAAGCTAAATTATTAGCAGAATTGAATAATGTAATAGCAGTACTTAATAATGGACCATTAAAAATTGGTGCAAAAACAGGTACTAGCGGTAAAATATTTGGTAGCGTAACTTCTGTTCAAATAGCTCGTGCTATTAAAGAGCAAAAAGGCTATGAAATAGATCGCCGTCGTATTACTATTGTTGACGATATTAAAGAATTAGGTACTTATAAAGCAAATATTGACTTTGGTAACGGTAGCGAAACTGAAGTTGAATTTGAAGTAATAGGGGAATAATTTTTTACAAAACTTATAAAGAGCCGCTTTCATTTCTTGAATGCGGCTCTTTTATTTTACATTAAAAAAATACTTTTAGCCTCAAAACCTTGAAAAAGGAGGTTTTAAAAAAAAGAATGATATTTGGCGTTTACATTAATAATACTCTTACATTTGTATTGCCTAAAGGGTTTTAGTTTTCATAGTTGGCTGATTTTATTTTCGTAAGTAAGTTTTCAGTTCATTGTAGTACTAATGCCTAGGCATTAATTTATTATTTAAAAAAGTTTATTACAATGAACATTTACGTAGGTAATCTAAGCTGGTCAATGACTGACGAAGATCTAAGCACACTCTTCACTGAGTATGGTACTGTAAGCAGTGCAAAAATTTTAAAAGACAAAATGAATGGCCGTTCTAAAGGTTTCGGTTTTGTTGAAATGGAAGATGCTGAAGCTGCGAAAGCTGCTATAGCTGCCTTAAACGAAGTTGAAATTCAAGGTCGCAAATTAATCGTTAACGAATCTCAGCCCCGTGCTGAAGGTGACGATTACAAAAAACGCAGCGGTGGCGGTGGTTACGGCGGTGGCGGTAACAGAGGCGGCGGCGGATACGGCGGCGGTGGTGGTCGTAGCAGTGGCGGCGGTGGTGGATATGGCGGCGGCGGTGGTCGTAGCAGTGGTGGTGGATACGGTGGTGGCGGCGGTCGCAGTGGCGGCGGTGGCGGTTACAGCAAAGACTATTAATATTTTTTATAAAATAGCTTTAATAATAAAAATCCCTTCAGCAATGAGGGGATTTTTAGGTTATATAGAAGTGATTATGTCTTAAAAGTTAAATAAATTATCAAAATTGTATAAGATTAAACTCTTTTGTAAGTTTGCAGCATCACTATAGAATATGTTATTATGAAAACAACTAAGAAGGTTATATATGGGGCAGCGGTGGTTGCATTTACTAGCTTACTAGTGTATGCTGTCCGTAAAACAAACACAAAAAAGAGAATTGCACAAGTGGCAGATGAAGGGTATGAAACTGCTGCAGATTTGCTGCACCCTAAAACAAATAAACGCTTTAAAAAATTGCATTATGGTCCGGTTTTACCTCACCATTATTTATAAAAAATGCCGTCATTCAAATGACGGCATTTTCTTTTTATAGATAAAATCATCTAGCCCCCGGCTCACAATTTTTTCTAATAAAATTAGTGTACAATGTACTTAAATGCATAGACGTACCTACACCCTCGTTGATACTATGTGTACGATTTGGATAAGCCATAAATTCAAACTGCTTGTTGTATTTTATCAGTTCATTTAGCAACATTTCTGCATTGTCGTAATGTACATTATCATCCGCAGTACCGTGTATATACAATAGTTTTCCTTGTAATCCTTTTACATTATTTATGGGAGAACCCTTTACAAAGTCTTCTCTATTTTCTTGCGGTAAACCCATGTATCTTTCTTGGTAAATGTTATCGTAATTTAATTGATTGGCTACTGCGGCAATAGCAACTCCGGTTTTAAACGTCTCCGGGTAATTGAACATTAAATTTAAAGTAGAGGAGCCACCGCCACTCCAACCCCATACGGCTACACGGTTTTTATCCATATAAGAACGTTCCAATATTTTTTTTGCACCCAGTGCCATATCTCTTATATTAATTGCGCCAATTTTTCTATAAATAGCTTTACGCCATTTTGCGCCTTTTAGTGAAGGTGTTCCTCTATTGTCAATGGCTACCTGCACATATCCGTCTGCACTCATATCGCCCATGTAAAGAAAATTGGAGTGCGTACCATATTGATCTCCCACGGTGGCTGCAGCAGGCTCTCCATACACATAAAATACCAATGGATATTTTTTTGACGGATCAAAGTTTTTAGGTTTATTGATCCATGCATCTAACACTACATTGTCTTCTGTAGTCACCTGTATATATTCTATATTTTTATTGGGATCTGTTTTAAGATTATTTGCAATGCTTTTAGCAGCGTTCATTGCTCTGTTCTCAGGTAGCGTTATCCATTCCTCTACAGGTGGCGTATTGTAATTGCTAAAAGTATGAAGCGCTATTTTTGCATAGGGCCCAATATCATAATCATGTGTACCTTTTAATTTATTGCTGCTTACAAGTTCCGGTTCATCTTTACCTAAATTTATCCGTACCCTGTACAAATAAAGTTGTGTAGCATTTGTAGGAGATGCTGTAAAATAAATATAATTATTTAGTTCATCAATTGCTTTTAAGGTACCAATATCATAATTACCTTTTGTGAGTAGATCAACCTTTTTACCATCTCTGCTTATTTTGTAAATATGTCTCCAGCCATCTTTCTCACTGATCCATATAAATTCTTTTCCTTGGTTTATCCAATTCCAACCTACTGGGTTATCAGTATTTAAATCCACCCATGCATCATCATTTTCTGCCCAAAAGGTGGTGGTGCTTCCATCAGACACTTTGCAGTAAATTAATTTACTCTCCTGTTGTTTTCTATCAAGCTGTTGAATGATTAATTCATTTTGTGCGCTCCACTCCATACGTGTAATGTAGTGTTGTTGTGGGTCTCCATCAATATTCATTCTTCTTATTAGCCCACCGGCAAGGTTTACAACATTAATATATGCAGGCGATGGGCTCTCTCCTACTTTGGGATATTCTACCGGAATTACTTTTGAATAAACAGAGTCAGTTGTGTTTAGCATATAATAATCTCTGATCTTTCTTGCATCAATTTGCCAAAAAGCTATTTGCTTACTATCGGGGCTCCATCTAAAACCATCTCTACAATTAAATTCTTCCTCATACACCCAATCAAATGTTCCATTAATCAATTTTCTGGTACCATCTTGTGTAAGTTTTTTTATTTGTCCGGTATTTATATCTTCCGAATAAATATTGCTTTCACTTACATAAGCAACGTATTTACTATCGGGAGAAAACTTAGCAAACATTAAAGACTGGTTGGCTAAACCTTTGCCTAATTGCACCAATTTATTTGTGGTAATATTCATCACCCAATAATCTCCTCTGGTTTTATAACGCCAAACCTTAGCCGTATTGGCAAACAATAAAATTTTTGCTTTGTCAATGCTGTAATCAAAAGACTGTACTTTTAATGGAGTATTAAAACCGGCGGGAGTTAGTGATTCCTTATTTACCACTACGGTTTCGGCATCAGTTTTAGGATCTACTTTTATTATGCCTCCATCTTTAAATTCATAATACCCCAGTCCATCAGGCGTCCAATTAGTTCCTCGCTGCTGCGCAAAAGAAGCGTTTACTAAAATAAATAATAATAAAAAGGCAATAGCATTTCTTAAAATCATGTAGGTTGAATTTTAATCATAAAAATAAGGAATAACAAAATCAATTTCAAAGCTTTGACAAGTATGTAACAAATTGGTATAATTTTGTAAAAGAATTTTATAATTATTTTTAATTTTATAAAAACGACTTACCTTCTTACCGGCAAAACATGGAAAAAGAAAAACTAAGAATCGATAAATATTTGTGGAGCATTCGTTTATTTAAAACAAGAAGTTTGGCAGCAGAGGCATGCGAAAAAGGAAAGGTAAAATACAATGGAGCATCGGTTAAAGCATCTAAGCAAGTGCATATTGATGAAGAGTATGAAGTAAAAACAGAAGCTAAAAAATGGGTAATAAAAGTAATAGCATTATTACACAATAGAGTTCAATATAGTGAAGCCATCAATTTTTATTTGGATATTACTCCGGAAGAAACGGAGGATAAATTGCAATACCAAGGAGCGGCTTTTCATACCGGTAAAAGAC
>JANPIF010000043.1:0-3238 GCA_031424845.1 Ferruginibacter sp. | reverse complement strand
TGCATCCAAAAACATTCCTTTGGTTTCATTTTGATAGACGGTTTTCCAGGTTAACCCGGCATCTATAGTTTTCAAAATATAAGCTGGTTCATCTATTGCCATTATAATTGCTGTGCTATCGCTAAATGCTTCAATATCTCTAAAATCTTTTTTCTCAAAACCTTTTATAGTAAGCCATGTCCATGTTTCTCCTCCATCTATACTTTTAGCTACAGTACCATT
Organism: Ferruginibacter sp.; assembly: GCA_031424845.1. GTDB lineage: Bacteria > Bacteroidota > Bacteroidia > Chitinophagales > Chitinophagaceae > Ferruginibacter. The sequence goes on along the minus strand of JANPIF010000043.1, from coordinate 3,016 downwards.
GCTACCACTTGCCCAGATAATTTTATCAGTAACAACACTTAGCCCTCTTAAAGAAGTTTTTGTACCCCTTGTAAGCACTTTTACAGACTGGGCATTTAAAAATTGGAAAAACATTGTAAATACTATTAGAGCAAATGATTTATTCATAGATGTTGTTTGAAATTTTATAAGAAGAAGAAACTTACCATTAGTAAAAATTGTTTCCAACTTTGTTTTATTACTTTTGAATTCTTCTTAATTAAAAATAATAAAACCAAATGGTTAATGAGTTATAATTATCTACCGCTTGATAGAAAGCACACAAACTTTCAGCAGATTAAAAACCTATTAAATTACGACCAGCTTGTATCAATAACCTTTGATGCACATGAGCGCATTTTAAAATGCCGAAAATATTTAGATGAAAAGATGAAAGCACCCAATGCACTGTATTATGGAATTAATACAGGATTTGGTTTTTTACAAAACGTACAAATAGATAAAGAACAGTTGAGTGAATTGCAGGATAATTTATTAAAATCTCATGCTTGTGGATTAGGAGATGAAGTGCCTGAAGAAATTGTGAAGCTGATGATCATGCTTAAAATAAAATCTTTAAGCTACGGTCATTCAGGTGTGCAGATAGATACAGTAAAAAGATTGATGGATATGTACAATGCGAAAATGTATCCTGTAATTTATACGCAAGGTTCATTTGGTGCATCAGGAGATTTAGCACCGCTTAGCCATTTAGCATTACCATTAATTGGCTTGGGTGAAGTATATTTTAAAAAAGAAAAAATGACTGCTGCTGATGCATTAAAAAAATTAGATTGGCAACCTATACAATTGCAAAGTAAAGAGGGACTTGCATTAATAAACGGGACACAATTTATGAGCGCTTATGGTTTGCACAATTTGGTGCAGGCAGATCGTTTACTGCAATGGGCAAATGTAATTGCTTCTATAAGTTTTGATGCATTTAATTGCACAACTGAACCCTTACATGAGCGTATACATGATGTGCGACCACATGCAGGACAAACAACCGTTGCGGCAACCATACGCCAATTATTAGAAGGCAGTAAATTGGCAGCACAAAAAAATAAACAGGTACAAGATCCATACTCATTTAGATGTATACCACAAGTACATGGTGCAACTTTAGATACAGTAGCATTTGTAAAAAATGTTTTTATTACAGAAATAAATTCTGTTACTGATAATCCTAATATTTTTCCTGATGAAGATTTAATTGTGAGTGGTGGTAATTTTCATGGACAACCACTAGCATTGGCAGCTGATTTTTTAGCCATTTCTATGAGTGAAATTGGGAGCATTAGTGAACGCAGAACTTACCAGCTAATTAGCGGACAAAGAGACTTACCGGCATTCCTTATAAAAAACCCTGGCTTACATTCAGGGCTTATGATTGCACAATACACTGCTGCAGGTATTGTGAGTGAAAATAAACAATTGTGCACACCATCATCTGTAGATACAATACCAAGCAGCAACAACCAGGAAGATCATGTAAGTATGGGGGCGTATGGAGCTGTAAAATGCAAACGAGTTATTGATAATGTTGAAAAAGTTTTAGCCATAGAATTACTTACAGCTGTGCAGGCAATTGAATTTAGAAGACCATTAAAAACCTCTGATAAGCTGGAAGAAGTAATTACAGCATTTAGAAAAGAAGTAAGTTTTAATGAAGCTGATAGGGTGATGCACGATGATATTATTAAAGCAATAAATTTCATAAAAAACTTTGAACTATAAATGTTGATAGAATTGTTGCTGTTGAAATTCTACACCCGATTGCAGCGGTTACCCCGGTGAGGGTTTTGTGCGATTGCCTTGTGCCGGAGTAATAGCGAAAAGCGGGACCAATGATAACAGTAGTACTTAGCTTGTGTACAAAAAAATAAAAAAATATGGCTTCTAATTACGATTACGAAAAATATAAAACACCAACGGGTACTAAATTAAACTGCAAGGGTTGGGTGCAGGAAGCTGCATTGCGTATGTTACTAAATAATCTTGACCCTGCTGTGGCTGAGCGTCCTGAAGAGTTGATTGTGTATGGTGGAAGAGGCAAAGCTGCACGCAATATTGAGTCACTCGATTTAATTATAAAAGCATTAAAAGATTTAGAGGAAAACGAAACATTGTTGATACAAAGTGGTAAACCTGTTGCCATGTTGCAAACCCATAAAGATGCGCCTCGGGTACTTATCTCCAACTCTCAATTAGTACCTAATTGGGCAAACTGGAAACACTTTGATGAATTGGAAAAAAAGGGTTTAATGATGTACGGACAAATGACGGCGGGTAGCTGGATATACATCGGTAGCCAGGGTATTGTACAAGGAACTTACGAAACTTACATGGCTGCGGCTGATAAACATTTTGGTGGAACTTTAAAAGGTACTTTAAATGTTACTGCCGGTCTTGGCGGTATGGGTGGAGCACAACCTTTAGCCATCACCATGAATGCGGGTGTTGCATTAGTAGCAGAGGTAGAACCCTGGAGAATTGATAAAAGGTTAGAGACAAAATACCTTGATAAGAAGTTTGAAAATATTGATGAAGCAATTGATGCTGCATTGGCTGCAAAGGAGGCCGGGCAGGCGTTAAGCATAGGTGTAGTTTGTAATGCAATTGCTTTATTGCAGCGATTAATTGAGCGGAATATTGTACCGGATACATTAACCGATCAAACGTCTGCGCACGATCCGTTGATTGGATACATCCCACATAATTATACCAACCATGAAGCAGATGCATTGCGTGTGCAAAATCCGGATGAGTATATAAATATTAGTTACGATAGTATGTATTTGCATGTGCAATTAATGTTGCAATTGCAGGATATGGGCGCCATTACTTTTGATTATGGAAATAATTTGAGAGCAAGAGCATTGGAGCATGAAGCCACCGCAAATAAAATTGAACAACAGTTTGCAACGTTAAAATCCCGCTCACCAAATGGAGATGTAAATTCGTTGTTTCCCGGTTTTGTACCGGCTTATATTCG
>JANPIF010000042.1:0-8776 GCA_031424845.1 Ferruginibacter sp. | reverse complement strand
CCGCCAAGGGTGATACACAGGAATTATATAAAAGCCTGGCGCGTGTGCAGGCCCTCATGATAAGTATACTCCCGGCCTTGCGGGATTCATTTGTTTCCGAAACGGACGTAAACTATCATACGCAGAAATGGTTTTGGCCCGTAAGCAAGGAAGTGAAATTTGAACTCAGTTCGCGAACCCCGATAAAGTATAATATTCCCACGGAAGTGCTCCTGCGGATGACGGTAGAAAAAACACTTGTGCAGGATCAGCAGAAGATGATTGATGGGCTAATGGCTAAATATACTTCTCTCGCAAAAGAAGCCGGCACAAGAAAGGACGCCGCTTCCTATTTTATCACGCTCTACGAATCGTTGAAAAGTGAAGGGCTGTTTGAAGCCGCTGCTGTTGAAAAAATTAAGCCTTTGTTCCATTACCTGGCCGCAAATAATGCAGGCGCTGCTTTCGATGGGATGCTCCGGGTTATGAGCTACGAAACTTTAATGGCAGGTTTAACAGAGACACAGAAAGCGGAAATGAAACGTTATGCAAACGTCGTTGTTGATAAATATAATGAGCGAAATAACCCGACCGTTAAAACTGCAGTGGCTTCAAAACAGATAACACCCCCGCCTTATGAACGCTTTATAAAATATAATTCCTTGTATAAGGACAGCCTCTCAGGAAAGTTCGTTTACATCATTCATTACGACCAAGAGAAAAAAGAATACGACATACAAGATTGTTGGATAATGCCGAAAAGGGATAAGAGCGGCCATTGGTCTCTGAACAAAGCGGCTCAAATGACAGTTTCGCAGGCAAAGTTGGAGAGCGGTGCGAAATGGATACCTTGGGTCCTGAAAGAATGTTACCCCTGCGGCGGCTCAGGCTATATTACGAAAAGTACGCCCTATACATACTACCGCGAGGAGTATGGCATCTATAATAAATACACCTACAGCGGCACGCGGGTGGATACCAAGGTGTCCTTATGTTCGGCGTGTAACGGCGGCGGAATGGAGAGTTACCGGTCTTTTTATTGAAGGAGAACTATTACATCCTGCTGATCATAATGATAGCGAGGGATTCACTATGGCGCATTCTATGATAAAAAACAAACAAAATCGTTGCCTTTTTATTATCAAGCCGTTTTAAATTTTTGAATGTTTACGAATAGTGTTTCTCTTTCTACGCCTAGGCTCGTGACACACGATACCTTCGCGTCAATAAAAGCCCAACAACGCTTCACCGCCCAAGGGCTGCCGGATGGGCAGTAGTACCCCACAGGAATGAGCGCAGCGAAATGACGAGGAGTACTACAGACAGCCGGAACAACTGCTCAACATTGAATCAAAAATTCAAAGCCCCAAATCTTCTCCACTTCAACTTACGGTCACCGAAAAATTAGAATTACTATTCGGAATTCAAAAGATATTTGTGCTTTCAATTCCGTTTCTTCGCATGGCTAAACACATTGAAAGGCTGTAATGCCCGTACCGAATGAACACAAATAGAATCAATGGAACATAAACATACAATATACATTATTGGTGCTGGAGTAAGCGGACTTATTGCTGCTTATGAGTTGGAACAAGCGGGCTATCACCCAATCGTTATTGAGCAAACCGATGAAGTAGGTGGAAGAGTGAAGACCATACATGAAAAGGGTTATGCATTGGACCTTGGTTTTCAGGTACTGCTGAGTGCTTATCCATTGGCCAAAAAATACCTTGATATGGACAAGCTTCAGTTGTGCAAACTGGAGTCAGGCGCATTGATTTATGCGAATAACAAATCCTATTTAATTGGCGACCCTTTAAGGAATTGGAAGATACTTATCTCTACATTAATTTCAGATATCGGTTCCATTGCCGATAAGCTGAAAATATTAAAACTGAACATCCAATTAAAGTTTAAATCCCTCGAAGAGATCTTTGCAGCTCCTGAAAAAACAACGCAGGAATACTTGGTTGAATTTGGTTTCTCCTCTAAAATTATCGAACGGTTTTTCAAGCCTTTTTTCACAGGCATATTTCTAGAGCCTGACCTTAGAACCTCCAGCAGAATGTTTGAATTTGTTTACAAAATGTTTGGCGAAGGATATGCTACCATACCTAAACTAGGCATTGGAGAAATAAGCAAACAAGTGAAAAGTAAATTGCATCATACGGAGTTCATGTTCAACTGTGCCGTAGAAGAAGTTACGAATGATTATATTTTACTTTGTTCCGGTGAAAAGATATCACACGAAGGAGTGATCATTGCCAGTAGCCCCGCTTCTTTATTACCGAGCCATAAACACCCGACAACAGCATGGAAAAATTGCATGTGTTTGTATTTTGAAGTGAACCAAACAAATATTCCTGCTAACACCATTGCATTGATTGCTGACCCGGGAAATTATACCAATAACCTGTACGCTTATACAGATGCGGGTACCCGAAAAACCATTCTATCCGCCACAACCGTGCAGCATAAAGAGAAATCAATCGAAAAAATTATTGAGAAGGTTATTCTTGAAGTTCAACAATACACAGGGGCCTCCTTGGTAACTTATATCCACCATTATAAAATCGATTTTGCATTACCCGATATTAAAGATCTTAAAATGACGGCACAGCACAGCAAAAGTCAGGCGCTAGAAAATGTATTTGTAGCCGGAGATTATCTTTTTAATGGTTCATTAAATGCAGCTATGGAATCTGGACGTTTAGCAGCAGAAGGAATGGTTAAGAAAAAGCAGGCTGGTGCTGGTAGGTAAGAAAAATATTAGCCGTTATTGGTATGGACGGGTGGATAAAGTGCGGCAAATGCACCAACCATATTTTGTAAGGAGTTTTTTCATTTCAACGGCGACGCTTCATTAGAGCAATGAAATAATTTGGAGATTTTAAAACAATGCAAAACAAAGCCCGGTATTGTAAACCGGGCTTTCTGCTTTTTGACCTTAACGAGCTTTTTTCTTAGGATCCGCTTTCTTTTGTGCTGAGCTTTTCTTTTTAGTTGGCTTGTTCTTCTTAGGTTCTGCTGTGTTTTTCGGCATACAATTAAATTTAAGGTTAGTGAATTATTTACTCATGGCTGTCAAGTTTTTCTTCCCGTTCTTCCATGTTGTTGCTTCAGAAACGGCAATGCTACCGTTTCACTAAAAGTAGACAAAGATAAGCCTATAAGGGTAAATAGGATATGGATAAAGATAAACCGCTAGGAAAATATTGTTAACCTTTCACGAAAAGATTTTTCTTCATTCTTATTAAAGTTATATGTTAGTTGCATGAAGAGCCGCAAAGAAAAAAGAGTTTTAGCAGAGAATATAAAGCCTCTCTGCGAAAACTCTTTCAGGTCATTTTCTCTGCGGTGAATAGCAAATATTATAATAGGAGCCAAAGAAAAATAATAACAAACCTTATTTTACTCCTTTACAAATTTATAACTCAACCTTCTTCCATCTTCATTTGTAAGCCTTACAAAATATAAACCCGGTGCTAAATTATCTACCCTTATTGGAACAGATCGTAACCCTGTAATATTTTTGGAAGGCAACACTTGTCCTCCCTGAAGATTTATAACATCCAATGATTGCCATTTTTGTGATGGTACTATTTTATACAATGTAACCAAATTCTTTGCAGGATTTGGATTCAAATACATGTAATACAGTGTAGAATCAATTGAATTATTTCGGGCAGAGGTTTGGCTTTGAGAATATGCAGTACAAGCAGCTTTTACGGCCTTCACTCTATATTCTCCTGATTGGTTTGCAGTAAAAGTTAGCCCTGTGGCAACTGGTACAACGTTGTTCCATACAGCATTTGTTAATACCTGCCATGTATAAGCCGCAGCCGCATCAATATTTGTAATTGAGAAAACATTTGTAGTTAGACTAAGCAGTGGTTGAGCCAGGTTAGTAACATTTACAGTAATTAAATTGCTTGTAACTACAGGGATAGTTGTACATCCATTACTTGTTACCATTATTTTTACCTGATCATTGTTTTGTAAATTATTGCTTGTAAATGTTGCGCTGTTCGTACCCGCATTTATTCCATTTACCTGCCATTGATAGATTGGATTGGTGCCTGCATTTATTGCCACTGCTGTAAAGGTAATATTGGTTCCGCCACAAATATTATTAGTCGGCGTATTTATGCTTACCGAAGGAGTTGTAGGCTGTGCAACTAAAACCAACACTGTATCCTTACTTACACAATTACCATTTGAAACAGTCAACACATAAAAAGTACTTGCAAGGGGCGTTGCAATAGGATTGGCAATATTTGCATTACTTAACCCTGTAGGCGGATTCCATGAATAATTTACACCACCGCTTCCAGTTAATTGTGTACTGCTTCCTGCACAAATACTTACATCATTACCTGCATTGGCAATGGGAGCAGGTGTAACTGTTACGGTAACAGTGCTTGAGTCGCTAACAGGTAAAGCGCAGTTGAGACTACTCATCATTACTACAGTTACCTGAGAAAGATTCTGAAGAACGTTTGTTGTAAATGTGGGGCTGTTTGTACCTGCAGCTATACCGTTTACCTTCCATTGGTATATTGGAGCAACGCCGCCATTGCTAGAGGTGGTAAAAAAGGTTACAGATGTACCGGAGCAAATATTAAAATTATTAGGAGTAATATTCACGCTAGGAATTGCACTTGAATTTACCATGACTACTACAGTATCTTTCGACGTGCAACTGCCATTGGTTGCCGTTAATATATATGATGTTGTTAATGTAGGAGTAGCAATAGGATTTGCAATATTTGCATTGCTTAACCCTGTGGTAGGACTCCATGAGTAATTTGTACCGCCACTGCCAAGCAATTGAGTACTGCTTCCAGCACATATACTTACATCGTTACCACCATTGGCAATAGCTGAAGGATTTACAGCCTTGTTATTGCTTTGATTGTAACACTTGAAGGTGATGCACATGCAAGACTGCTGGTGAAAACGACTGTAACCAGATCGTTGTTTTGAAAATTGTTGCTTGTAAAAATCGGACTGTTTGTTCCTGCATTTGTGCCGTTAACTTTCCACTGATAGGTGGGGGTAGAACCTCCATTTGTTGAAGTTGCAGTGAACGATACTAAAGTTCCCGAACATATAGAAATGGAGCTGGATGATATGGTTACTGTAGGCGAAACCGAGGTTCCTATTGAAATGGTAATAGCATTACTTATTACATTAGTTGAAGTAGCGCAGGTGGCATTACTGGTAAGTTTACAAACTATTATATCATTATTGTTTAACAGAGTTGAAGTAAATACCGGAGCGTTTGTGCCAACATTCAATCCATTAACCTGCCATTGATAAGATGGATTTAAACCTGTGTTAGTGGTAGTGGTGGTAAAGCTAATGGGAGTACCCTGGCAGGAAGTTGCCGTATTGGTATTTATAGTAATGGTAGGTGTTACAGAAGGGTTTACAGTAATGGTTAAGATATTGCTGTTTGCTGTTGATGAACTTACACATGGAGCATTACTTGTTAAAATACATTTTACCAGTGAATTATTTGTAAGACTATTAGAAGTAAATGTATTGGAGTTTGTTCCTACATTAACTCCATTAACTTGCCACTGATATATGGGGGCTGTACCACCGTTGGTTGATGTAGCAGTAAATGTGGTGTTGGTTCCCGAGCAAATAGTGGTATTGCCGGTAATGTTAACTGAAGGTAAAACACTGCTATTGATAATTTGCACAATAGTATTGCTCGTTACGGGATTATTGTTTACACAAGCTAAGCTGCTTGTAAGTACAACACTAATTACATCATTGTTGTTTAAATTATTCGCCGTAAAAGTATTTGAATTAAAACCAGCATTTACTCCATTAACCTTCCATTGGTATACCGGAGATACACCGGCATTTGTAGTTGTGGCTGTGTAAGTAATTGTACTACCCATGCATGCAGGGTTTGCGCTGCTGGCAATGTTAACTGTAGCTGCCAGGCTGCTGCTCACATGTATAGTTATGCTGTTGCTTGAAACAGTTTGAGTGGTAACGCAGGGATTATTGATAATGATATCAACTTTTACAACATCTCCATCTGCAAAATTATTTGCACTATAAAAGGGTTGATTAGTGCCAACATTTATCCCGTTACGTTTCCATTGATAAGCAGTATTGTTTGTACCACCTGTAACAATTGGATAAAACTGTATAGCAGTGCCAGGGCAGATTGTAGTGTCACTTGCAGTGATTGTTGCCGTAGGGGTAATAGGAGGTATGCCTATGGCTTCATAAGGTCCTATATCAACCGTTGTATTAATAATTCTGCTTGCACCTAAAATATCAGTAGGTATATTTTGCACATATAAATTACTGCCATGGTCTATGTTATCAGAACAGGCAGTTACCTGAAGACCGTCATCTGAAGTTATCCACAAACCATCTGGCCCTAAGGGATTATTGTAGTCTCTGAAAGTTACAGAATAGTTTCCTCCGCTACCGCCGGTGGTTTGTGCACCACTGCTAATTATAGTGTTATTAAGATGACCATATGGAATTGGTTCCGCCGGGGTGGTATTTATTTGCCAATTCAAATTATCATTTGCATAATAAGAAGGTCCACCAAAAATGGTACTTTCTCTGAAAATTGAATTATTCACAAAGGTATTAAGATTATTCCCATAAAATGGACTGCTTACATATATGTCAATACCTGGGTAATAAAAAGTTTTATTATTTTTTGCAAATAAACAATTGGTAATATTTATAAAGGCATTATCGGGCATATAAAAGCCGGGATGACCTCCCTCATTATTATACACAATTAAATTATTAAAATTATTATTGTTATAAAATCCTTTTCCGCTAACTGTTACAGCCCCTCCTTTATTTCCGGTTAATACAGAATTTTTAAAATTTAAAATTGGCTGGTATGGTTGATTATTTATTACGCTATAAAAATCTCCCAGCCAAAATCCGCCTCCTGAATTAGCATTGTTATTTTCTATAACAGTTTTATTAATGGTTAAATTAGTATTGGTAGAATAAATACCTCCTCCCTGATAAGCATAGTTTCTTCGTATTTTACAGTTATTTACTGTTGTTTTCAGATTTCCCACAAGCTTAAGTCCTCCTCCGCCTGACAATTGCGGAGTTGAGGGATCTTCTCCGTTTCCTTTTTCGATTGTAATACCATCTATTAAAACTGTAGTATCAGGCACATGCACATACATTACTGTTTTTGTATTGTCCGTAGAGTCGTTAAGTATGCCTATGTCGCCACTAATAATTGAAGGGTACAAAGTGGTATTTCTATCTGCATCGGTTGGCGTACCCGAAGATGGGTAACTTCCCATAAGCGTTAGACCTCTATAAATATTGAAACTACTATCTCTGTTTGCTGAAGCAGCTTTGTATATACCTCCAGCAACTTTAATTGTATCTGCACAATTATTTAAAACTGCCGTTTGTAATTTATTATATGCGCTAGCCCAACTGGTTCCGTTTCCATTTGCTGCGGCACTCTGTTTTACAAAATATGTTTTGTTAGTTGTTGCTCCCTGTTGTAATTCGTACGCTCCTGCATCTATAACGCTGTTAAAAATCCGAGTACTGCCGGTTACATCGATATTTTCAGGGTTTAATGAATTGTTACCAAAGTTTACTGCCGGCGAACAACTGCAAAGTCTTAATGCATCATCATTGGTAAAAAAATCTCCATCCGGACCTTCCAAATTTGTTAGATCAAAAAGTTTTGGATCTTTCCCTATCTGAGTATTGGTGGTAATAGAATTGCTTTGCTTAAATAAAAATGAATTTCTTATATCTAGAAATGCTGTGCTGTTATTGTTATCAGTGTTAATATCATTTTCAGCAGTTTGAAAAGTTAATCCATTTCCATATTTCCAGATAATGCTATTGTAAAACTTCATAGTAGCATTTGTATTGCAATTAATATTGTTTGCATTTGTTACATTACTATTACTTACTATCGTTGAATTAATAATTTGCACGTCAGCTCCATTTATAGCCGCTAAAAAATGATTAGAAAAGCAACAGGCATTGTAAGTATTGTATGCACCATCGTAACTAACAGAATTTATTAACTTTAACTGCCCGCCGTTTACGGAAAATCCGCCAACACCTCCTCTTGCATTTTTTAATGCACTATTTATAAAATGTGTAATACTGTTTGTTGATGCACATATACCGCCGCCGGTATTTAAGAATTTACATTTATTTACTACAACATTGCTGTTATTAAAATTTACGATCAGATTACCCCCACTAGAATAACCCCCAAATGTAGTAGTGGAACTATCTTTAAAATTGCAGCGAACAATATTTGCCACACTGCTATCATTGTCAATACATCTTCCATTTACTTTTATAAAATTGCAATTAAAAATATTACTGGTTGAATTAATATTTTGAATAGTACCGCCCAGGGAATTAAAAAAGCTACAGCTATCAAATTTATTTTCAGAATCTGTGGTCCGAACAATACCGCCGTCAATTTGCCCTGATGCATTCTGTGCTGTGTCTCGTCCGAAATATGATTTAACAAATTTGGGAGAACAATTTTTTGTAATAACTACACCAGTTGGATTGGTTGCGTTGCTTGGAATCACATTTTTAGTATTGTAAAATTTACAGTTATAAAACAGCGGTTTACTTGCATTATCTATAGTAGCAAGATTACTTGACCAGTTTGAGAATGTGTTGAGCGTTAAATTTTCGAAAGAAGGGTTACTATAATTTATGATTTTTAAAGCAGCTCCATTAGGGAAATACATATTGTTGAACAGCTGGTCTCTTGTATTAATAATTTCAAAAT
>JANPIF010000041.1:0-12121 GCA_031424845.1 Ferruginibacter sp. | reverse complement strand
TGCCGCAGGATGTAATGGTCCTAAATCTACCAATCATACTGTAACCATTAATACTACTGTAAGTGCACCCATATTTATAACAGGGGCTACTTCTACACGTTGCCAGGGTAATGGTACAGTTTCATATAGTGCCACCGCTGCAAATTCAACTTCCATATCATATTCTATAGATGCAGCAAGTACTGCTGCTGGCAATACCATTAATTCGGTTTCGGGTTCGGTTGCATATGCTTCTAGCTGGAGTGGTAATACTACCATAACTGCTACCGCAGCAGGTTGTAATGGTCCAGCTACATCTTCACACATTGCTACCATAACTCCAACAGTAGGTCTTCCTGTTTTTTCTGCAGGCGCTACAAGTATAAGATGTCAAGGTGCCAATACAGTTTCATACCCTGCAACGGCAACCAATGCAACGGGCATAACATATACACTAAACGCAGCCAGTATATCTGCCGGCAATACAATAAATTCAAGCACAGGGGCAGTTACCTATACATCAACTTTTAATGGTTCATCTATTGTAACTGCAACAGCAGCAGGTTGTAATGGCCCAAGAAGTTCAAATCATACAGTAACAATTACACCAACTGTTGGAACACCTGTTTTTGCTGCAGGGTTACAATCTGTACGAACTCAGGGAGCTACTGTAGTTACTTACACTGCAACGGCTACAAATAATACGGGCATTACTTATGCGCTTGATGCAGGGAGCATTGCCAGTGGAAATACTATTAATTCCTCAACAGGTGCTATTAGCTGGGCTGCATCATGGTTTGGCACATCTGTAGTTACCGCAATTGCAGCAGGGTGTAATGGACCGGTATCATCTACGCATATTATAAATGCTAACTCATCTATAGTCCAGTCACCATTATATCTTTCAATTCCAGGTCAAATATTAGATAGAATTGATCCTGTTGCAACCAGTATTACAACAACAGTACAAAGCGGGGATTTGTCAAATATTGCAACGACCAATACAATGTTTACATTGAACCCCGTTTTATGCAGTAATCTTACTATAAAAGCACAAACCATAGCGGTGGCGCTTTATTTAAGTATTACAAGTGGTACAATGCCAATCAATCCAAATATAACAGCACAAATAAAATCGGGTACAAATAATATTATTACACTTACAAATCCGGTGTATAATTCCACTTCAAAAATATTATCATGGTCTGCAACATTAAGCGCAGATTATACAGTGCCTTCCGGTGCACCCCTTGAATTATTAATTACAACAGCGCAAGCCGGAGTAGTATTCAAAATTGATTACCATAGTGCAACCAAGCCTTCTAGAATAAGCCTTTTTCCAATCTCAACTTTTGTAGATTTCACTGCTTTTGATGTATATACCGCACCTTATCCAGGAGGTTCAAAAATAATAAGTGGTCTTCAAAATACAACCTATTATGTAAGGGCTACAGTTACAACACCTTTTGGTTACAAAGATATTACCGGCATGGATTTAAACATTAATCCAACAGGTACTACCGTTCCTGTGGGTACAAGAGATTCAACCGCATGTACACGTACTTACCAATATCAATGGACAACTCCTGGAAGTTCAGCAACATATTATTTGATGGGTACTGCAAAAGAAGGGTATGAAAATATTATCAAAAATTCTGAATTGTTGAAGTTTGATGTTTGTGGTGTTTGTCCACCTGTTTCCAACAATGATTCAGCTATAGGAGCGGGCGGTGCACCCATTATAGTGAATGTATTGGCCAATGATTATGATCCAAATAATAACATTAAACCGGCTTCGCTTTCTATTCCATTACAGCCAAGTAATGGTACTGGTTATGTATCCAACAATAAAATTGTGTATTTACCTAATGGAACATTTGCCGGTAGGGATACATTGCGTTACACTATATGTGATAGTACCGGCCTGTGCAGTACTGCTGCAGTATCATTCTTAATTAATCCATTATTGATAGATCCTTGTTCAGAAGCAACAAAAACACACACATATTTTATTCCTTATCCTGAAAAGGATTCATACATCGCATTACTGGCATCATCAAACCAAACAATGCCAAGTAATGATATAAGAACTATCATAAGCCTCACTATGCCTTATCCCGGTATGACGATTGTGTGGGATGAATGGGAAGATGGATATGAGTTAAATGCTTTTAATGCATTGCAATCCACTACAAAAGTATGGGGAGACGGTAATCCGTATAATGGAATAGCACCAGGATATGCAACGGATATAATTCCCGCCGGTGGAAGTATTGTATTAGATAATACTATGCCTGCTAACCCAAGAGTACAATCAAATATATTCTTTGATGGTAGGGATAAAATTACAGGTAGTGGGCAAGTAGCTGTAACCCAGGTAAGTGGAGAACCAACAAGAATGCCGGTGCAGGCTATTAAAACAAACGTTACTTCTACATTGGATTTTGGAAATTCTTTTACCATTCCATTAGGTGAAAACTTTGCCAGCAGAGATTTTTTATACACCGGCTTGTTTATTAGAGCAGAATTTGATAGTACAATTGTAGACATTGATAAGGATAATGATGGTATTTTAGAAACCAACATCACTTTAAACGAAGGCGAATCATATTTATTAAATGGTGGCGTAAAATATGGTGCAACTGTTACAAGTACTAAACCTATAGGAGTTGAATTAAATGCGGGTGGAGTGGATGATTTTTCATTAAGAAATGCACCTATTTATCCGGCAACTTGGTATTCCAATACTTATTATACGCCGGTATCTACTTCAGATAATTCAGGAGATAATCCAAAAGATTCTTCTGTAGTTATGTTGTACAATAGTTTAAACAGACCTATCACCATAAACTGGAGCAGTGGTGTGCCCGCTAATGGTACTATACTTTTACCTGCAAAAACATCGGTTCGTTTCCCATTGGCTTACTCCACTAATTCTGCCTATAAATTTTTTAACCCAACAGGTGAAGCATTTACTGCTATAGAAATTGTAGATTCTTATACACCTGGTACCGGTGGAAATACTGGTCTTACATACGACTGGTCATTTAATTTAATTGCAGAATCCAGACTAACAGATTTTGCAACTACAGCATGGGCACCGGGTGGCCTAGATCTTGTAGCGCCTGAAGGACCGGATGTGAATGGAAACCCAATATGGGTAACCCCTAACATGAATACAACTATTTATGTAAAATGGGATGGTAAAGTGAGTGGTACAGGAGGCTTGGTTAGCCCATGCGGATTAAGGTATGATAGCTCATTTACTTTAAATGCTTTGAAATATTCTAAAATAAGAGACAATAGAGATTTTGACCAGAGCGGTATTGCAATATATACTTGTAACGGTGCAAAAATAGCATCAGTTTATGGAGAAGATCCTCAGGGGTCAGGAACAGGAGTGGGAGTTGCTTACTGGGATGTGGGTACAACAATTCTACCTTTTTGTAAACAGAAATTAATTTTTGCAAATGATGATTATGCACGTACAGTAGTAAATCAAGCAGTAACTATTCCAATTCTTCTTAATGATTTTGGATTTCTTGCGGTGGTGGATCCTACATCAGTAACCACCACAGCATTGTTACAACCGAAGCACGGTTCTGTAATCATAAATGCTAATGGGACTATGATTTATTTACCTGCCACAGGTTATGTAGGTAAAGATACATTGGAGTACAATGTATGTTCTACTCCCTCTCCAATTGTATGCGATGTAGCAACTGTGTATATTGACATCAGTTCTTGCCCTGCACCATTTAACCAAAATTTAATTGCAGGTCAGGTATTTTTAGATAAAAACGAAGATGGCATAAACAACGATGGTAATATTGGTGTAGCAGGAGCGAAAGTTTATTTGTATGTAGATGGTAATTGCAATACTATCATAGATGCAAACGAGTTGAAAGATTCTGTAACAGTGGATGCCTCCGGTACATACCAGTTTATTACCTATCCTGAAAAAACAGTAGAAGATGATTTTGATGGAGTAGGAGGGGCAAGAACCTGTGCCAATGGTACTGACGGAAATGCTGCATGGTTAAGCAATTGGGTTGATGCAAATGATCCATCAGTTGGGTTTTGTAATACTACACAAACATTGGCAAATACCGATGCAGAAATAATAAAAGACGGAACCTTCACAAATGCGCTCCGATTAAAAGGGCAGAATGTTTCTGCAACCCGAACAGTTAATTTATCAGGAGCTTCCTATGCTTTTCTTTCTTTTTCTTACAGAAGAAAAAGCAATACCTTAACTACAGGTGAGGATATAATTGTTCAAGCTTCCAGCAATGGAACAACCTTTGGAACAGTGTTTACGATTGCCGGGGATGGTACTGCTGATGCCGGTTATGTAGATATTTTTAATCAAGATATTACAGCATTTGCTGCAGGAACAACCTACATAAGATTTTTAACCAATAACAATGTAGATGATGCCGATACTGTTTATATTGACAATGTGAAACTCCAATTTATTCGTTATCCACTTTGTTATATGACCGCACTTAGTGCAGCGTCGGTTTCAGCAAATTATCACACAACTTCTATATTAAAACATAATTTAACGGCAACAAGTTCTGCAACCTGCCTTGCCCCTTACAATTTTGGTATTGCAAAAAACACAATTGCCATTAGTGGAACCCTGTATAATGACCCCAATGGCATTGTTGATAATTTAATAAATGGAACTGTAACAGGGACAATTTCAGGTAATACCGTTTATGCATATTTGGTAGATTCAACTGGTTTGGTAGTAAGCCGTACTATTTTAAACACATCTAATGGCACTTATTCATTTCCCAAAGCAGATGTTTTTACAACCTATTCATTAAGTTTGAGTACCATAAGTGTAAATTTAGGAGATGCACCGCCTCCGGTTGCAAATCCTGGTACTTCATCCGGTAGTTGGACAAACACCTCAGATTCATATGGCATAAACAATCTTGCAGGAACTGGTATAAAACCTGGTATTGCAACTTGCGCTATTTTGATAAAAACAGGAGCCACATCAATTACTGCAGTAAATTTTGGAATAGAAAGATTGCCAGATTCTGACGACAGATTAATTGATTATGCCATTAATTCACCTGGCCTTAAATATGATATTACTGGTGGTCTTACTGGTGTAGATGCTGAAGATGGTATTTTGGGTGCCTTAAAACCATATAAAATAACTGAACTTCCAACCAATGCAGTACTATTTTATAATAATGTTCCAGTTACACTCAATCAGGTAATAACATCTTTCAATCCTTTATTACTTAAGATAGATCCTGCAGATAATGTTTTACTCACCACATTTAAATATGCTGCAAGAGATGCTGCTGGTTTGTATGATCCAGCACCTGCTACCATTACCGTTAGATGGAATGCTGTTTTGCCGGTTTCATTAATTGGTTTTAATGGTAAATTAAATGGTTCAAAGGTTGATCTATATTGGAGTACAAGCTCTGAAATTAATACCTCCCATTTTGATTTAGAAAGAAGTACAGATGGACAATCATTCACCAAAATTGCAAAAGTGAATGCCAAAGGTTCACCAGCATCTACAACAAATTATACTGATATTGACCCCATACCAGAAATTGGATTGAATTATTACAGACTTAAAATTGTAGATAATAATGGAACTTTTGTGTATAGCACTATAGTACAGATAAAAACAAATTTAAAAATTGAAATGGTAACCAAAATAAAACCCAATCCATTTACAGGTAGGGTAGATGTATATCTTTCTTTAGATGATGATACACCAGTTCAATTTCATTTATTCGATTTTAATGGTAGGAGAGTGTACACCAAAGAGATAAAAGGAAAAAAAGGATTTAATTTATTTACGTTAGAAAATCTTGAAAAATTGGCGAACGCAACTTACATATTAAAAATCGTAACGGAATACAATACCTTAACCGAAAAAATAATAAAGCAATAATTTTTTTAATTAAATCGATAACAAAACCCTCTACATAAGAGGGTTTTGTTTTGTAATAAATATTGAGAATATTTATTGAAATCAAATTTTTTTTGCTAAATAGTTTAGTATATTTGTTGGGTGCAATTGCCCCAACATATTGAAACCATTTATAGATTAAGCGAATTGAGATCCATTATTAATAATACTATTGACAAATCATTAATAATGCAAACAGCCATGAAGGCAGTTGAAATAGTTGAACATCTTGAAACAAATAAACAGGGAAAGGAGAAAATATTAAATCTTCTTAAAAATGAAATTCGAACTTATACTAACTCTAACAGTGAAATTGAAATTGTACAATTTCAATTAGCTTCTACTATTCTAATGTTATGTTTGCAGTTCATAGAAGGAACAGTTGACGATATGCAAGCGATGATGATGGCTTTTACTCTGAGAGCTGCTTAAAATCCTCCCTTATTTTTTCAATCCTTATTTTTTGATCTTCCGGTATTATTCAACTATTTGTAACCAAATCCACACTTTTGTTTTTCTTAAAATTAATTGCTCTATCCCATTCAAATAGTCCTCTGCATCATAAATTTTAATAGATTTAGTAAGATTGAGTTGCTAAATAAAAAAATAATAAATTTTTCATTTTTGATAAATTACAAGGGCAAATTTTTTTTGTGCAAACTTTAAAAAAGATTTAAGGAAGGTCATCATTGAAGCAAGCCAAACAAAATTATGATAAACGGCATCTACGATAACTTACGTATGCTTAATTTTGAAAGATAATAATACATTCATGAAAATATTTATTACCCTTCTTGCTCTTCTAACTTTTTCTGCTGTAACTGCTCAAAAAACTATTTCCGTAAAAGGGACTGTAAAAACTGATGACGGAAAGGGATTGAATAAAGCTTCGGTTTCTTTGTATTATACAGGTTTAAAAGATACCCTTAAAACTATAACCAACGAAAGAGGTAATTATACTTTTAATATGGTACTTAACCGCAAAGCGATCATTACCATTTCTTACATTGGATACAAAAAATTTGTAGATACCTACGATTTTACAAACGCCAGCGGCGAAGAAATAAACAACGATGTTATAATGACTCCAGGAGATAATTTATTAGAAACTGTAACTATCGAAACTGCCAAAATACAAATTAAGGAAGATACAGTTTCATACAAAATAGACAGTACTATGTTTCGCAAAAATGACAACGTAGAAGAAGTGTTGAAAAAACTGCCAGGGGTAGAAGTTGATAAAGATGGTAAAGTAACTGCACAAGGAAAAGAAGTAACTAAAGTAAAAGTAAATGGAAAGGAATTTTTTGGTGGTGATGTAAAAACTGCCACACGACAGTTAAATGCAGATATGGTAGATAAAGTGCAGATCATTGATGATTATGGAGACCAGTCTGCTTTTACCGGGGTAAAAGACGGAGACCCAACAAAAACATTAAATATTCAATTAAAGAAAGATAAAAACAAAGGATATTTTGGTAATGTAACAGCAGGCGGCGGTAGTCAAGAACGTTATTTAACTTCTCTAAATTTAAACAGGTTTAACAATAGCCAACAAATTTCTGTAACCGGAAATCTAAACAACACCAATGCAAGTTTGTTCGATTTTTCACGCATACCGGGTGGGATGGGAGCAGTTGCTGGCAGTATGGTTCGTAGTTTTGGTGGTGGAGCAGGTTCGCCTTTTGCAGGTTTTGGAAACAGCGATGGAGTAGGGGTTACAAAAACCCTCGGCTTTAATTACAGAGATGATATTTCCCCGAAACTCTCACTTTACGGCAGTTACAGTTTTTCAGAAAAAAACAATACTATCTTGAATGATATCAATCAGCAAAATATTCAACGAGATAGTGTGCTAACAAATCAACAAAAAACAAATGATTATTCAATTACTGACAATCACCGTTTTTCTTTTAACGTAGAGTATAAAATTGATTCTTTCAATTACCTAAAATTTACTCCAGGTATAACTTATAGAAAACTGAGAGATACTTATAGATCAGACTTTACATATTTTAATGCCAAGGGTGGTTTAAATAACCAGGGTTCAAATACGGATAATAATTTTTCTACAACGCCAAATTTTACCGGTACACTTTTATTTAATCATAGGTTTCAGAAAAAGGGGAGAACCTTATCTTTAAATTTAAATGCAGGCCAATCATCTACGGATGCCAACGATGATATTTTTAATACTACACTTTTCTATAAAAATGGTTTACCGGTTTCCAATTCTATCATAAACCAAAATATTACTCAGAATAATGAGAATCATAATTATGGTGTAAGCGCTTCATTTAACGAACAGCTTTCTAAAAAAAGAGCATTAGAATTTAATTATGCTTACAATAAAAGATTTATTGGAAATGACAAAGAAACTTTTGATGTAATTACTACTGGAAAGAAATTGATTGATAGTCTTTCAAACATCTACGAAAATATTTACACTACCAATCGCTTTGGAATAAATTTTAGAACTACCGAAAAAAAATACAATTACTCCATAGGTTTTGCTGTGCAACCCGCTACCATTGAGAGTAATTCATTTAGCGGTGCCAAGTTAAAATTTAAGCAAAACATTGTAAATTATTTTCCGGTAGTTAGGTTGGCCTATAATTTTTCTAAGAGTAAATCATTCAATGTAAATTATAATGGAAGTACCAATCAGCCTACTTATCAGCAACTGCAACCAATTTATGATTTTTCAAACAGACAAAACATTACGTTAGGAAATCCAGATCTAAGACCTGAGTTTACAAATACCTTTAGCATGAGGTTTAATAACTTTGATTTTATAAGTGGCAATGTATTTTTTAGCAACATAAGTTTAAGTTTTGTAAAAGATAAAATTGTAAATAATGTATTGCAAAAAACGTTTGGCTTACAAGAAACAAGGTACGTAAACACAGATGGTTATTATAATGCCAATGCATTTTATACCTATTCAAAACCTATTAAAAACAGAAAATACGTTTTTAATTATGGTGGTGCCATAAATTACAATAACAACATTTCATTTTTAAATTTCGAGAAAAATACCGGGCGCAACTGGATTGTTTCGCAGCGGCTATCTATGGATTATAAACTAAAAAAATGGTTGGAAACAAGTGGTGGAACTAACTTTACTTTAAATGATAACAAAGCATCTCTAACTCCAACAGCCAACAGCAGTATAAAAGTTTTTAACCTTACACATTCTTCAAGAATGTTCTTTAAAAATGATTTTAACTTTAGTTATGATCTAGAAAAAACTGTTAACAACGGTTACACAGATAATGTGGTTGCAAACCCATTAATTGTAAATGCAACGTTGGAAAAAATGATATTTAAAAAGAAAAATGGCTCCATTAAATTACAAGCATTTGATCTCTTAAACGAAAATACCAATGTAAATAGAACGGTAACTGCCTATTCAATTACCGATAGCAGAGTAAATAGGTTACAGCGTTATTTTATGCTCAGCTTTGTATTTAGGTTTAGCAAATTTGATGGCAGTAAAGCCGGTGGTGCAATGCCTGCACAAGGCCCGGGTGGTGGAATGAGAATGATGGGAGGCCCGGGGTTTTAGAGGTGAATTGTAAATGGTGAATTGTAAATGGTCAATTGTGAATAGGTTACCATAAATTCAAACCCATATAAATTTTTCAGTACAGTATTTGTACAAGTCTAATATTCAAATTAGAAATAATTGGAAGCTTACAATGGATTACCCAAAAAACAAGATTTAAGTAGACTATGGCAATGATAAATAGTAAATGCAAATTGACATTTCACCATTCACAACTCACTATTTAGCCACCGCAATTTTCACCTTTTTATTTTTAATTTTTTCATCTTTTGCAAGCTCCACAACAGTACCAATTTTAGATTTTCTTACTGCAGCAAATGCCGTAAAATCTTTTACTTCTATTAAACCAATTTCATCTTTTTTAAGGTGACAGACATGTGATAAGAAACCTACAATATCAATTTTATTTATTTTATCTTTTTTACCTGCATCAATAAAAAGCGTACTCCATTTAGGTTTTTCAGGTATAGATAATTTCTCCGGCAAATTAAACGTAACCGCATCGTTTGTAATATATGCAGGCAACTTTTCATCTTCACTCCAAATTACATAAACGTTGCCTGTAGCATTCATTCGGGCAGTTCTACCATTGCGATGTGTAAATTCTGCTTCTACATGTGGCAAGTGATAATGTACAATATTTCTGATGTCAGCAATATCCAGTCCACGGCTGGCAAGATCAGTTGTTACTAAAATATTGGAAGTAGTATTTCTAAATTTAGTAAGTGCCACTTCACGATCCAGTTGCTCCATTCCACCATGGTAAAATACATTTACTATTCCTTGTTCAGCCAAAAATTCACTCGTTCTTTCAACAGCATCTCGATGGTTACAAAAGATAATAGTTGATGTATTGTTGCAATAACAAACCAATTGTAACAATGTTTGTAATTTATCTTTATCATCGCTCAATAAAGTGTTTATTCGCAAACTTTCATTTTCTGTAGGGTTCTCCGGCAAAAAATTGATGGTAACCGGTTCACGCATTTTTACAAACGGTGGGATATCCACAGCATTCGTAGCAGATGTAAGCATTCTTTTTTCTACATTTTCGAGAGAGCCAAGTATGAATTGCATTTCCTCAATAAACCCTAACTCCAAACTTTTATCAAATTCATCCAATACCAAAAACTTTATATAATCGGTTTCAAAATTATTTCTTCTTATATGATCTGCCATTCTTCCTGCAGTACCAATAATAATAGCAGGTGGTTGAACCAAATTATTTTCTTCAATTTCTCTTTTATGCCCACCATAGCAAGTTGTAATCTTGTAGCCGGTTTGCATTTGCTTTATAACAGAGTCTATCTGTAAAGCAAGTTCACGACTTGGTACTAAAATTAAAGCCTGAACTTTTCTAATATCTGGATCCAAAGAATTTATAATTGGCAATAAAAAAGCCAACGTTTTTCCTGAGCCTGTAGCGGATAACAAAACTATCTGGTTGTTTTTGTCAACTGCATTTATAGCGGACAATTGCATTTCGTTGAGTTCTTTTATTTTAAGTCTGTCAAGAAACTGCTGCATATTTGATTCTGAGATATTCATTTTGCGAAGATAACCTTTGTATATGGATATAACAGGTGTGAATAATAATGAATTGATTATCATTAATTTTTAAAAGAATTATTATCCTATAATTAATATTATGTTAAATAGATAATTATTTTTTCTATGCATAATGCCATAAAAAAAGCGATATCAATTTTTGATATCGCTTTGTATAAAGATTGTATTCCTATTTAAAACTTATTCCGTCTCTGATTTTTTCGTACTCAGCAGTTTTCTTAGGGTTTAGTTTTAACCTATAAACATCACTTAAATAACCTGCTACCAATTGGTAACTTATTTTTTGCTTTGTGGTCAGTGTTGGTTTTTCTACATAAAATTTTAAAGCTCTTTCTGCATATGGAATCAATTCATCCATTTTTGCTAACGCTGATGCATTTAAGTCCTTTTTCAATTTTATATCTGCGGGCTTGGTTCCCTTAACTAAACTTGCTTTGGTGCTATAATCTGCACCTATATTAAAGAGGTGGTTATTCAACAGCATCAATGCATCATTTCCTTTATCTACTTCAATTGTAGATTTTAAAACTGTTGTAAGTTTTGTATACATCATAGTATCCACATTTTTAGCATCGGTGGCCCACAAGCTATTATACATTTCTACTGCATAATTATAGTTAGTTTCAAAATTTCTTGGGTCTTTTGTATAGAGCTCGTCATATCTTGCAAACAGTGCTGTTTTATCACCCCCTTTTGAAAGCTTTTCAACTTCTATTGCATTCCAATAATTATTAGTTGGATAGGCAGCCTTTCCTTTAGCAAGTATAGCCTGAGCATTGGCATCATCGTTTTTTGAAAGGTAATGATTGGCTAAAAATTCGTATACACGTTCATAATCTGCCCCAATTATTCCTGCATCTGTAATTCTTCTATAATTTAAAACTGCATTGGTTGTATCAGCCGCTTGTAAAGCCGCAGCACCTATATTCATAACCAAAGCTGTATCTAACTTATTTAACTTAAGTTCATCATATGTATAATTTTTTGATAAAATAAAATTTTCTAAATCTTGGGCTTTTATGAAAGCATTATAAGCATTGCTGTAATCTTTC
>JANPIF010000040.1:0-9110 GCA_031424845.1 Ferruginibacter sp. | reverse complement strand
GCCATAATTTTAATTTGCATGTAACTGTAAAAGGAATACCCAGTGAAAAAACAGGTTTTGTATTTGATGCAAAAAAACTGAGTATCATCATTAAAGAATATGTAACTGATTTGATTGATCATAAAAATTTGAATGTAGAAGTTGAATTTTTAAAAAATAAAATTTGCTCTATTGAAAATTTAGTAATGGGTATATGGAACCAGCTGGAGCCTCAAATGCCGGAGAATGTTACTTTACATAGATTAAAATTGTACGAAACTGAAAAAATTTATGTGGAGTACTTTGGATAATACGCTATTATGATAATTTGCTAATGGCTAATTAAAGGGTACAGTTTGTATAAAAAATTAAACTTGAAAACTAAAAAGGTTTTTCTAACATCTTAAACTTAACAGTCTAATGTCCAATAATAGGGTTTCAGTTTTTAGGAAAGAAAATTTTAATGCGGCACATAGGTTGCATAATCCATCATGGAGCGAAGCTACTAATGACGAAGTGTTTGGCAAATGTAATAACCCAAATTACCATGGTCATAATTACGATTTGTTTGTGCAGGTTATTGGTGAAGTAAATGTAGAAACAGGATATGTAATGGATACAAAAAAACTGAGTGATTTAATTAAAGAAAAAGTCACAAATAAGTTTGATCATAAAAACCTGAATGAAGATTGTGTTGAATTTAAAAATTTAAACCCTACGGCTGAAAATATTGTAATTGTCATTTACAATTTATTACGTCCTTTTATTGATTCTGCATTGGAATTGAAACTGAGGTTGTATGAAACGGAAAGGAATTTTGTAGAGTATCCGGTGTGAATGGTGAGTTTTGAATGGTGAATTGTTGGTTAGAGTTAGGGGTTGGCTTAAGGGTTTGGAGTTACGAGTTGAGGGTTAGTGGTTGGTAAAAGTTGAAAAAAGATTTTCTGCTGACGGGCTGCGGGATTGCAGTGGAAAGCCCGGAATGAATGAGCGACGAAGGAGCGAAATGACATGAGGACTTGTAACGAAAAGCCCGAACAATGATGAATAAAATTACTAATGCTGACAGCCCCAAGTAAAACTAAAAAAGATAAAAAAATAAAACATGGCATATAAAAAGATTGAGACGTACGATGAAAATATTACGGAGGCATTGGTAAAAAATTACAGAGACAGTATTAATTTATTGGGTGAAGA
Organism: Ferruginibacter sp.; assembly: GCA_031424845.1. Lineage (GTDB taxonomy): Bacteria > Bacteroidota > Bacteroidia > Chitinophagales > Chitinophagaceae > Ferruginibacter. Next base: position 7,934 of record JANPIF010000040.1, on the reverse strand, counting down.
TGAGAACCGTGAAGGATTATTAAAGACTCCTGAAAGAGTTGCTAAAGCCATGCAATATTTAACGCAAGGATATTCTCAAAATGCAAAAGCGATATTAGATTCTGCAAGATTTACCGAAGATGTGAGTGAAATGGTGATTGTAAAAGATATAGAATTGTACAGTATGTGCGAGCACCATATGTTGCCATTTTTTGGTAAAGCACATGTGGCTTATATACCCAATGGATACATTACTGGCTTAAGCAAAATAGCTCGTGTTGTAGATGTATATGCACGCCGCTTGCAAGTGCAGGAAAGACTTACACATCAAATACTAGATGCAATAAAAGAATCTTTAAATCCCTTAGGAGTAGCAGTTGTTATTGAAGCTTCTCATTTATGTATGATGATGCGTGGTGTAGGTAAACAAAATTCTGTTACAACTACTTCTGCATTTTTTGGTGAGTTTGAACAACATCAAACAAGAAGTGAATTTATGAAACTGATAACTGGAAAATTGCATTAAACAATTTCAGAAACATACGTTGAAGCCATTTATTATTTTTTATAATAAATGGCTTTTTTCTTTACCATAAATTAAATACATCCAACTCTATATTGCATTGTGGAGTAAGAATGAAAGTAGTGGTAAGTGTAGATTTATATTTATTATCAATCAGCTCAAAAGCTTCTACTGATTTTTTTTCAGGGTCTGCAATGATGTAATATTTTACACCACACATTTCATAAAGATTGTATTTGGTATTTCTGTCCTTCATACGAGTAGCTGAAGATGAAATTTCTAAAATTAAATTCGGAGGAAAAGTCAAGTAATCATTTTCAATTTTACCACAAACAATCATACAATCGGGCCTTACAATTGTATCATCATTAATAAGCCAATCTAATTCATACAACACTTCGCAACTGCAAGCTTTATTACAATTGATTAAAGCATTCCCTGCAGTTCTGGAAAAGGTTTGTGAAAATTTCTGATGAACGTATTTTGGCGATGGACTCATAGCTTGGGGATGCCCTTTAATAAGCTCCCAATCTCCTTCCCACAATTTATAATCATTGTAAGTGTACGTTTCTAATTCTAATATTTTATCAGAAATATTCATACTTCAAATTTAAAATATATTTTTGGATATAAGCGTACTCAAAATGTATGAGAATACGCAAGTTTATCTAACCTTAAATACAATTTATGAAACATGCATTTATTTTTCCCGGACAAGGCGCACAGTTTAGCGGCATGGGAAAAAATTTATACGAAAGCAATGCTGCCGCAAAACAGTTATTTGAAGATGCAAATGATATACTCGGTTTTAAAATAAGTGATATCATGTTTACAGGTTCAGATGAAGATTTAAAACAAACAAATATTACCCAGCCTGCAATATTTATTCATTCTGTAGCAGCTTTTAAAAATATTGATGGAGCAAAACCTGATATGGTAGCCGGGCATTCGCTGGGAGAATTTTCTGCACTGGTAGCAAATGGAACACTCAACTTTGCAGATGCTTTAAAACTTGTTTCTGTGCGGGCACAGGCCATGCAAAAAGCATGTGAAGCCAACCCAAGCACCATGGCTGCAGTGTTAGGCTTAGATGATGATAAAGTGGAAGAAATTTGCCAGCACATTACCAATGATACAGGTAATGTAGTAGTGGCGGCAAACTATAATTGCCCGGGGCAATTGGTAATTAGCGGCAGCCTTGCAGGTATAGAATATGCTTGCGCAAGAATGAAGGAAGCGGGTGCAAAACGTGCCTTGGTTTTACCGGTTGGTGGGGCTTTTCATTCGCCTTTAATGATATCTGCAAAAAATGAATTGGAAGCTGCAATAAATAGCACCAGCTTTAATGGACCAAATTGCCCAGTATATCAAAACGTAGTAGCTGCCGCTGTTGTAGACCCTACGCAAATTAAAGAAAACCTAATAGCGCAACTTACAGGGCCGGTAAAATGGACACAATGTGTGCAGGCAATGATTGGAGATGGAGCTACTAATTTTACTGAATGTGGACCCGGGAAAGTATTGCAAGGCTTGGTAATGAAAATTAACAAGGAAATGGTGGTGGATGGAGTGAGTTGAGAAAACAGACGACAACAGACGACAGACAACAGACAACAGACAACTGACCATAGACAATGGACAGCAGTTTGTGCAGCCTAATAAATTTGGAAATAGCTGTGCAGAAATTTAAAGCAAAAAAAATCGAATCCCAAAATGGATTCGATTTTTTTTTATAATATTTGAGAAGTTAATTAAATATCCAAAGTGCTTAACACACTATTCATGCTTCTAACAGCATCTGCACTTTTTGCAAAAGCCGCTTGCTCTTCTTCATTTAATTTGTAATCTATAATTTTTTCCCAGCCATTCTTACCAATGATAACTGGTACACCAATACAAATATCGCTCTGGCCATATTCGCCATCTAAATAAACACAACAAGGCATAATTTTCTTTTCGTCTCTTACAATGGCTTCAACCAATGCAGCACCTGCGGCACCGGGTGCATACCATGCGCTAGTGCCTAACAGTCCTGTAAGTGTAGCGCCACCCACCATTGTATCTGCTGCTACTTTTTTAAGTGCTTCAGCATCTAAAAAATGAGCTGCCGGCACACCACTGTATGTAGCCAAACGTGTAAGTGGAATCATGGTTGTATCTCCATGCCCGCCTACAACAACACATTGCAAATCATTTGCACTGCAGTTCATTGCTGTACTTAAGAAATAACGGAAACGTGCACTGTCCAACATGCCGCCCATACCAATAATTCTTTCTTTTGGCAAGCCACTTTCTTTTAATGCCAAATAAGTCATTGTATCCATCGGATTACTGATAACGATTATGATACAATCCGGCGAATATTGTAATAAATTTTTGGTAACAGTTTTTACAATTCCTGCGTTTATGCCAATCAACTCTTCACGGGTCATACCTGGCTTACGAGGAATGCCAGATGTAATAACTGCTACTTTACTACCTGCAGTTTTAGTATAATCATTTGTGCTACCTGTAATTTTGGTGTCAAAGCCTTCTAATTGTGCTGTTTGCATAAGGTCCATTGCTTTTCCTTCTGCAAAACCCTCTTTAATATCTACTATTACAAGTTCATCGCACAATTGCTTGCGTGCTATATTATCGGCACAAGTTGCACCAACGGCTCCAGCGCCTACTACAGTTACTTTCATGATTATTTTTTTTGTTGTAAATGTTTTTTGCGGGGCAAAGGTAATAGATAATGGAGAATTTTTAAATGGATAATTAACTGATAAGATATTGGTGAATTTCTTTGTAACAAATAATTGGCTACTGCAAAAAAACCTTCTTTTATTTTAACTCTTTTGTAAGAAGAAGGTTTTTATTTTCGCTGCATATCCTTTAACCAACATGAAAAAGTTTTTTTTGCTAATTATTAGCTCCATTTTATACTTTATTGGCTTTGCTCAAAAGTATACTAGTCTAACTGCACTATATGAAAAAACAAATAAAACAACCAAATTAAGATGGCAACATCTTGATAAAAACATTACAGCTTATGTTTTACAAAGCAGTAAAGACAATTCGTTTTTTACAGATGTTTTTTTAAAACAAACAACTTCCATTTCTGTAGGAGATTTTATAAAATTTTCAGACAACAAAACTGCGGATGGAAAAAATTATTACCGTTTAAAGATTTTTAGAAACAGTGCTTTGTACGAAACCACCGCTTCTGTAATGATGATAAAGGGCAATACGGCAAACCCATGGATAATTTACCCGGTGCCTGTAGGAACTGTGTTAAACCTGCAATACAATGGCAATGATGCAATCAACGGTGTTATTACAGTAATTATACAAAGCGTAACCTCGGGTACCATTTTTACAAAATTAAGGCTTGCATCTACAACAAGAAATATTACTATTCCTGTTTCAAATATTGGCCGTGGCACTTATGATATTAGGATTTATGTAGGAAATGAAGTTGTATGGAACCAGCGATTTGTAAAATAACCTACTACAAAGATTTTGCAATATTTTTAAATGATGGATGATCAATAAAGGCCTCTTTAAAGTTTCCTTTTTTATCGTATAAAAATATAGATGGAAAATTACGAACCTCGTAAAATGAACTTAAAAATCTTGCATCATCATATCCAACTTTGATATTTGGATACTTAGCTAACTTTAAATCTGTGTAAAATTTTTGAACACTTTTATAAGAAAGAGAACTCGCCAAAATAATCTGTGCCTTTTTATATAAATTAATATTTGCTATTAGATCTTCAGTTGCATGTATACAATGATCACAGTCTGGACTAAAAACCATGATAATTACCGGTTTTTTATTTTTTAATTCAGCTTTTGTAAATGCTACACTATCAGCTACCGATATTAAATTATAAGGTGGAATAGTAGGTATCCTTTTATAAGCGGCTTCCATAGGAGTGGTAGCTTGTGAAAATACCACGCTACAAAAAAAAGTACATATTACTACAAGGAACAATGTTTTCATTTGATTATTTTTATGCAAATTAGTTTTTTATCTGCAAGAATATCTTAAAGATAAAAACGAATTATCAATCCTCCCAATGCCAATTTTTATGGGCCGTTCTAAAATAAACAGGTGAAATTTTTTGAACTTGGTTAAGATCTTTAAAAGGAAAAAAGGGAGGGAAAGTCTTAACCTCATTTAAATAATGATTTTGAAAACTAAAATGGAATATAAATGAGAATTAATTAATCATCCTTCCCACCCTTATCGCCTACAAAATATTGATCTTTGTTTTTAAACAACACATTAAAAGTGGTAAGTGAGCCATAGCAGCGGGTGATGTATTGCTGTATGTTTACTTTTTCTTCGTCGTTCAATTTTTTGTGGCTGTTTATATTTTGTTCGAGCACTCTTAATCTATCTCGCAGCATTACGATTTTATGAAAAAAATCTTCAATTGGAATTTCTTTTGGCTTCAATGTTTTATCTGCAGTTTGCAAAACCATTGTGCCGCCAAGCCATTTATCTCCAAGCGGAACAGACTCCGTTATACCTCCCCACATTTTCAAAATTTTTAATAATGATTTTTCAATGTCAGATGATGTTTCAATTTCTGTTGTTACATTTTCTGGGATAATTTCTTCTAGCTTGTTATCGCCTTTATCAATTTCTTTTACACCTGCATCTATAAATGAGATAATATATGTAGCATATTTAACGCCAACAATAACTCCTTGCCCGTGTAATGTATGTTGCAAACGTGTGCCAATGCCTAAAGTGAGTTGATCCATATTTTTTGTTTAAAGAACAAATATAATAGATTCCATTTTTGGCAGAATGTTGTTTTGTTATAACCCATCCTTAAGTGTCGTAGTTATATAACCGCATCTACAATGAGCGGTTTTTATACTTTTTTCCGCTACTTTTGCAGCCAACAAAAAAATACAGCTATAATGGCAACTACCACAGACATACGCTCAGGTCTTATTATTAAAGTAGATGGAAGTTTATATACCGTAATAGAATTCGGTCAAAACAAAACTGCCCGTTCTGCTGCAAAGGTTTGGGCAAAACTTAAAGGAGTAGATAACTCACGCACAATTGAACAAACGTGGAACTCCGGCGAAACTATTTTTCCAGTAAGAGTAGAAAAAAAGCCTTATCAATATTTATATAAAGATGATACCGGTTACAGTTTTATGGATGTAGAAACTTTTGAGCAAATAACCGTGGCAGAAACCATGATAGATGCACCAAGGTTTTTAAAAGATGGCCAAGAAGTAACCGTATCGATCAATGGTGAAACAGATATGCCAATGGCAGTAGAATTACCTGATAAAATTGTGTTATTGGTTACTTATAGCGAACCAGGTATGAGAGGCGATACTGCTACTAAAACTTTGAAACCATGTACAGTAGAAACTGGTGCTACGGTGAATGTTCCTTTATTTGTAAATGAAGGAGAGTTGATTAGAATATTGGCTAAAACAGGCGAGTATGTTGAAAGAGTAAAAGGATAATATTAATATCTTAATTATAAAAAGGATAACTGCTTTCGTAGTTATCCTTTTTTGTTTGCATTATAATTTCCTTTTATCTTCTTTTAATAAGCACTGCACTCACTACAGGTCGCTCCACACCATTATCACCCGGCCTCACTGTTTGAGTTCCGTTAACCTTCATAGATGTAGAACCACCGCCATCTAAATTCATTGCAGCTTCGCAATTAAAACCTTTTATTAATAATGCTAAATCATTAAGATTTATACCTGTATAATTTGGCGGATTATCCCCTTCAACCGCAAAAATTAATACAATGCCATTACTTAAATATCCTATAGCAGATCTTGGTCGTGAGGTGGTATTGTTTATTACAATTAATTCTTCTTTATCAGTTATTTGAATAACATTATTTTTTATTAAAACTGGAGAACCTCCAATGGCAGAAGTGGTATTCCAAACAGAACCACCTGCAGGAAAAGTTTCTGTTGGTACTGGTTGCGGTGCAAGATTTAATTCGTTTGCACTAGGTGTAGGGTACGAATAAATAAGATCGTTACCTGCACCCACATTGTAAATCCATGATAAAGATGGCACACCACTATTTGTTACGCCAAATGCACCTCTGGTAGGATAATACAAAGTGTTGTTTCCATTATAAGTGCGGGTAAGCGATTTTATGTTTGGCGATGAAACAACATTGTAATACTTAACCAAACTAAATGATTGATTGCCGCCAAAATATCCACCATTAATACATGCATAAGTTATACCCGGTTCTTCATTGAAAAAAACGGTAGGTGTTTTAGCGGTTGCAGAAAGTACAGGTTTAAATTCAAAAGTTGTTAGTCTGCTATCGTATGCTAAGCAAAATGCTTTAATTTTTTGGCCATTAAAAATACTATCAAAAGAAAAAAGTTGAATTCCTGCGGGGAAATTGTTCATATATGTACTTGCTATTTTCCAACTTGCAGGTAAAGGCACGATTGGTGTTATTGCTGTTGGCAATGGTGTGGGGGACGCAGGTACAACTGGTGGCGTATTCTTTTTTGAACATCCCACCATTAAAAGTGACAACAATAATACAGTGAAAATATTTTTCATTAACTATAATATTAGTAGGTGATTAATAAATTTTTTTGTTAGTTCTAAGTGTTTCAAAATAAAATAAACATTCTCCGGCAAAACCATATTTACGATTTAGCTTAATTGTTTTCTTTAGCATATCATCACTAATTCTGTAACCATCTCCTAAAGAAGTAAGAATACCCGGAAAAACTTTTTTGCGTTGCTTGGCTGTAACCTGATTACTTAATTCCTTTAATATTTTTTCATATGCAGCAAGGTCGTATCTGTATAATTGTGGTAAAATATAATCGGCATAATCACCTTTTAACCATGCCGGCCAGTCTTGCAGATACTGCTCTTTACTCCATGGATAAATACTTGGCGCCCACGATACGATACAATTTGGCTTCACTTTTTTTACTGATTTGTATAATTGCTTTATATAACTGCTGAGTTTATCTGCACGCCATTGCACCCATGCACTGTCTTTAGAATTGTTGGGTGGCAATTGTCCTGCATTTTCTGCTCCATATAATTTTTTTGTAGCATCATCATAACCGCCTTCGCTTGGCATAGCGGGCAAACGATCATCGCCTTGTATACCATCTATATCATATTTTTTTACCACTTCCAACACCAATTTGTTCATAAACTTTTGTACATCCGGGTTGAAGGCACTCCACCAAAAAAATTTATTTTTTTGTAAATGATTACCATTTACATCTCTGCCAACCCAGTCAGGATATCTTTGTTGCCACAAGCAATTACTATCTCCATAATTGTAAGAAAAACCAAATTCAAACCATGCATGTACTTTAATACCTTCTTTATGTCCTTCTTCAATAATTTCTTTTATAGGATCTCTTTTACCATAAATTTTTGATTGCTTAATTC
>JANPIF010000039.1:0-1339 GCA_031424845.1 Ferruginibacter sp. | reverse complement strand
CATAGCTGTGTTTTAGTTTGGACAAAAAAATTTTTGTCCAAAAAACAAACTCACCCAATCCCTCCCGTAAACGGGACATGTTCTCCAAAGGAGAGGGAACTCTAATTGAAACTCTCCTAATTTAAAATCTATTAAAATATTAGAGAGCCTACATTAGCATTTCAGCACATTATCAAATTAGCTAATTAACTCTCCCTCCAAATCATAATCAAATGCCTTGGTAATTTTCACCATCACAAAATCGCCTATCACTAATTTTTTGTTGGTATTAATTATTACTTCGTTATCCACTTCTACGCTATCAAACTCAGTTCTGCCAAGGTACCTGCCACTTTCTCTTTTATCTACCAACACCTTAAATATTTTACCAACTTTTTCTGCATTTTTTTCTAGCGAAATATCCTGTTGTACCTCCATTATTTCCTGTGCCCGTTCTTCTTTTTCTTCTGCTGAAATATTATCTTCAAATAAATGCGCACTGGTATCTTCTTCATGAGAATAGGTAAAAATACCAACCCTGTCAAACTTCATTTTTAACAAAAAAGTTTTTAGTTCTTCTACATCTTCTCTTGTTTCGCCGGGGAAACCTGCTATTAAAGTTGTACGAAGACAAATACCCGGAACTTTTGCTCTGATGGTATTTACAAGCTCTTCCATTTCTGCACGGGTAATATTTCTTTTCATTGCCTTCAGCATATTATCTGCTGCATGCTGCAATGGCATATCTAGGTATTTGCAAATATTTGGGTGAGCATTCATGGCATCTAAAATCTCCATCGGAAATTTAGATGGATATGCATAATGTAATCTTATCCATTCCAAACCAGGTATTACAGCGAGCTCATTTAATAATCGAGGAAGTTCTCTTTTTTTGTAAATATCTAAGCCATAATATGTAAGTTCCTGCGCTATGAGCATTACTTCTTTTACGCCTCGTTTTACGAGTTGCGTTACTTCATCTACAATGTTTTCAATTGTTCTGCTTACATGTTGCCCACGCATTAATGGAATAGCACAAAATGAACAGGTACGATTGCAACCTTCACTAATTTTTACATATGCATAATGAGAAGGAGTGGCTAGTAACCTTTCGCCAATTAATTCACCTTTATAATCTGCTTCAAACGCTTTTAAAATTTGAGGGAGTTCCATGGTACCAAAATAGGCATCCACTTCGGGTATTTCTTCTTCTAAATTATTTTTGTAACGCTCGCTTAGGCAACCGGTAACATATACTTTATCTAATTTTCCACGGCGTTTTAATTCTACCTGTTGCAGAATGGTATTAATGCTTTCTTCTTTTGCTTTCTCAATAAAACCGCAGGTATTTACTACAACA
>JANPIF010000038.1:0-4698 GCA_031424845.1 Ferruginibacter sp. | reverse complement strand
ATGCCCAAGCACCTGCTCATACATAAATTTTAATGCATTTAATCTGCTGTGTATGGTATTTTCGCTTAACAGTAATTTATCAATACAATAATGTATGTACCTGCGTATATCTTCAGTGTTAAGTGTATCGGCTTTTTTATTTTTAACCGTTTGCAAAAAAATACTAATTTCATTTTTGTATGTGCGAAGGGTAGAAGAGCTGTATGATTTTAATTGAAGTTGTTCTACTGTTCTTTGAAGCAATTGCATATTGTAAGCGCTTATTTTAAAAATCTGTTGCGCTTCTCTCTTTTTGCCACCAACTAGTTCGTTTATTTTTAATCCTGCTTTTCATTTTTTTAAATAGAGTGCCAATGCTTTATTTTGAATGGTGGCTATATCTTTTACAGCATTGCACAATTCATCATAACTTTTTTCAGTACAGGGCAAGTGCCAACATACATTTATTTCGGACCACTTTATATGCTTAATTTGTTTTATTATATTTTCTGGTACGCTGTTATTATTAAAAAATATTCCTATTCTTACTTCATTCTTTTTTGTTTGTATGGGTCTAACCGTTACTAATGGTAAAGTTATATTGGCGGGTATATTTATGGAGGAAGCAGCTAACCCCTTTTTTACAATCGTTGATTTTTTTTCGGGTTTATCAATCTTATCTTTTATTACTGGATCATTTTCCAGGGGCAATTTACATTTTGCTCTATAAGCTGCAGTGTCAGCAATATGCCATCCACGCATAGTTTTACTCCACTTTGCATTGGTTTTTATTTTCAGTTTTTGTACCAGGTCATTATCATAATCAAAAAGTACTAAAATGCGTTTTTCACCATTATGAACTACCGGTTTATAGGTAATATTTTTTTTCATTTTTTGGGGATTTCGTATGGCTTCGCCGTTCCTCGGTCACACGAGGTTTAGAGGTTTTATAAATACTAAACCCTCCTAAAACACTTGAAGCATTGCATTATAAATGTTGGATTACTTAGGAAAGTTTTATGGGTTTATATGTATACGTGGTTTTTACGTGAAATTTTTAAATTAGTTTGGCTATTTGTCTGATTAAAAAATGTTTACATAAAGAAATGTAAATTGTTTGATAAAAAAAAGGGTTATTTAACCCATTCTTTTTTCGATATTTATATGTATGATTTTAATTAAACATTAAAAATGCGATAACGTTCAAAGGATCCCTTCAAATTTCGAATGAGGAGATGCTACCTAAAAATTTTTTATGAATCACGATGAGCGCATGAATAAAAAATTTCTGCGAATAGTTCCAGCATCCGGTGCGGTAAAGGGTGCAACAAAAGTTCATAATCACTTACAGTGTATACCCAATTCTAGTCCTAGATATCAATATTTATTGTTACATGTTTGCATCATAGCTATACATACAATTGTTAAGTTGTATGAATTCAAAATTCGCATTATCCACATGTAGCTTGTATAGGCACTATAACTATGTGTACACAGTGTGAAAACAATACTTGCAAGTACTTTTTTGTTTTCCTCAAATTCGTGTATGTTTGCCGCCTTACTTAAAAACTAGATATTGTGCGCTTAAAGAGCTTAGAAATTAAAGGATTTAAAAGTTTTGCTGATAAAACGGTTCTCAATTTTGATGAAGGTATTACAGGTGTTATTGGGCCAAACGGCTGTGGCAAAAGTAATATTATCGATAGTATTCGCTGGGTTATTGGCGAGCATAAAATAAGCAATTTAAGGAGCGAAAACCTGGAAAGCTTGGTATTCAACGGCAGCAAAACCCGCAATGCAAGTGGTTTGGCAGAAGTAAGCCTCACATTTGAAAATACCAAAAACCTGCTACCAACAGAGTTTAATACCGTAACCGTTACCCGTAAATATTATAAAAGTGGTGAAAGTGAATACCGCTTGAATGATGTTGCTTGTCGTTTGAAGGATATTCATAATCTCTTTATGGATACCGGTGTGAGTACAGACAGTTATGCCATTATTGAGCTGGGAATGGTAGACGATATCATTAAAGACAAGGAAAACAGTCGCCGCAAAATGCTGGAGCAGGCTGCCGGAATTACCATTTATAAGACAAGAAAGAAAGAAGCTAAACTTAAGCTGGATGCTACCGAACAGGATCTTGCCCGTATTGAAGATTTGTTGTTTGAAATAAACAACCAGCTTAAAAGCTTAGAAAACCAGGCAAAAAAAGCAGAGAAGTATTTTGAAATAAAAAAAGAATACAAAGAGGTTTCTATTGAGCTGGCAAAAGCTGCATTGGAAGGTTTTAATATTACCTACAGAGATTTAAACGCACAACAACAGCAGGAAGTAGACAAACGCATTGAGCTTGAAGTTGCCATTGCCGGCGAAGATGCCGCATTGGAACAGGAAAAACTGGCTTTTGTGGAGAAAGAAAAAGCATTGCAGCAAATGCAACATGCTTACAACGAAATGTTGGATAAAGTACGCAGCAAGGAAAACGAAAAAAACCTCAGTAGCCAAAAAGTTCAATACCTTAAAGAAACAAAGGCAAGTTTAGATGAGTTTTTAAAGAAAGCATCGGGACAATTATTGGGCTTGCAGGAAAGCATCACGTTTACAGGCAACCAAATAGTAGAGGAGGAGCAAAAGGTAAGTGAGTTAGAAGAAAAGGTAGAAGATTTGAAAGAAGCCGTTGAAGATAAGCGGCGGGTTTTTGATGATAAAAGGAGCGCTATTGATTTGTTGCGCAAAGAAAACCAGGCCATTCAATTGAACAGGTTTGATGCAGAAAAGAAAGTAGCAGTGGCTGACACAAGCATTCAAAATTTGCAGCGTACCATTTTACAATTGGGCGAAGAGCAAAAAACAAGAGCCGCACAATTACAAACTTTAGAGGCCGAAAAAATAGAGAAAGAAGCAGAGCTCGAACATAAAAAAACAGATCTGCAACAATTGCAGGAGCACCAAGATCGTACAAAGGAGCAAATACTCGCTACCCAAAATATGATGGAAGGCATGCGCAATAACCTTGCAGATGAAAGCCGCAAGTTAGATGCCCGGACCAATGAATACGATTTGTTGAAGAGCCTCGTAGATTCTATGGAAGGCTACCCGGAAAGTGTAAAGTTTTTACACAATAACAATGGGTGGAACAAAGATGCACCGCTGTTGTCAGATATTATTTATGTAAAAGAAGAATACCGTGCAGCAGTAGAAAATGTACTTGATCCATATTTAAATTACTACGTCGTAAATAATTTGGCTGAAGGTTTACAGGCCATTCATTTATTGGATGAAAATAAAAAAGGCAAGGCGAACTTTTTCCTGCTCGATAAATTTACGGATACAACCCTACACACAACGCCGGCAGATACATTGCCAGCAATGGATGTAGTAGAGTTTGATGCTAAGTATGCAAACCTTGCTAAGCAATTGTTGGGCAATGTTTTTATTGCAGAAAACGAGGCCGCATTGGAGCAAAGCAACGGTTCTGTTATTTTAGAAAAAACAGGAAAATTTGTAAAAGGAAAATACGCCATCACCGGTGGAAGTGTGGGCATGTTTGAAGGGAAGAAAATTGGCCGTGCAAAAAACCTGGAGAAACTGCAGGCAGAAATTATTGTGCAGAATGCAAATGTGGCGGCATTAAAAATGGAGATTCAGGCAAAGCACAATGAAGTAATTAATTTTAACGAGCAGTTAAAAGAAAATGTAATAAAGCAAACCCAGCAGGATATTAACAGCCTTACCAATCTGGTATTTTCGTTGCAAAATAAAATTGAAAATCTTACCCAGCAGCAAACAACCGGAGCCACAAGAAGTGCTGATTTGGAAACGCAATTGGAAACAAACCACGATGCCATTGCTGATACAAGAACGGAGCTGGATAAATTTAATACTCAGTTAGAGGAGCTGGCAGATAAGCTGCAAACCATAGAAGCAGCCTATGCTTCAGCCGAACAGGAATATAATTTTGCAAGCGCAGCATACAACGAAAGTAACATCAGTTTTGCCAAACAGCAAAGCAAAGTGGTGTCTTTAAAAACCGAGCTTGATTTTAAAACAAACCAGTTGGCTGATTTGCAGGTGCAGGTAGAAAGCAGTACCGTACAGTTGAGAGATTCTGATGAAGCCATCAACACAACGGCAGATACACTAAAAGAAATTGAAGAGTTGTTGGTAAGCATGCTTCAAAATAAAGAGACCAATGAGAAACAATTAAACGAAGCAGACCAGGCATATTACAACCTGCGCAATGCACTCACAGAAAAAGAATCTGCGTTGCGCCAGAAGCAGAAGTCAAAAGAAATTATAGATACGCTTTTAAACGAAATAAAAGACAAACTCACCGATCTTAAACTGCAGCTAAGCGGCATGAAAGAAAGGCTGAGCGTGGAGTTTAGGGTAGACCTTGATGTGATCATTGATGAGCCACGTACAGGTACCGATGCCGTGGAAGATTTAAAGGAGCGCAATGACCGAATGAAAAAGCGTTTGGAAAATATGGGCGAAGTAAACCCCACCGCCATAGAAGCCTACACAGAAATGAAGAAGCGCTATGAGTTTATTTTAGAACAAAAGAACGATTTGGTTACCGCAAAAGACAGCCTGATGCAAACCATACAGGAAGTAGAAGCAACTGCCAACCAACAATTTTTAGATACGTTCAACAAAACAAGAGAGAACTTTCAAAAAGTATTTAAAGCCCTATTTACAGATGAGGATACGGCCGAT
>JANPIF010000037.1:0-13226 GCA_031424845.1 Ferruginibacter sp. | reverse complement strand
GTTTTGCCATAAGGCATATTGTAAAAAATGCTGATGTGCTAGGCGCATTTTGCTATACAGGTTCATTCGAAATAAGTGCAGCGCATTATGGTGCAAAATCTGTTTTAGGCTTAGATATTTCACAAGCTGCCATTGATATGTGCAATAAAAATGCAGCATTAAACGGACTGGAAAACATTTGCACTTTTGAATGTGTAAATGCTTTTGATGTACTTAAAACGATGAGCAAAGAAGAAAAGCGTTGGGATGTTGTAATGCTTGATCCACCTTCGTTTGCTAAAAGTAGAAGCAGTATTGATAAAGCTATTGCAGGTTACAAAGAAATAAATTTGCGAGGAATAAAGTTAGTAAAACCAGGCGGCTTTTTGGTAACATCCAGTTGTACCAATTTGGTACAACCATCATTATTTTACGATATTATTTTAATGGCCGCCAAAGATGCAAAGCGCAGAGTGAGGCAAGTAGTTTTTAATGCTCAATCTGCAGATCATCCCATCATTAGCGGACAGGAAAATACACACTATTTAAAATTTTTAATTGTGCAGGTTTTGTAGGTTTTGAACCACAAAGGCATGAAGAAAAACAGAAGTAGCACAAAGTCTTTTGTGAAAATCAAAATAAATCTGAGAGCATATTTTAAAACAACTAATGCACAAAGTTATATGTGAAAAGCGCATAAATCTGTGAGTATATTCTTCCTTTGCGAAAACTTTCTAATCTCCCATTCTCTCCGGTGAATACTTCCGCTAATATTTCATTGTAGGTAAAAACTTTGGAGCAACTCTTTTCATAGATGCCTGCTCATAAGCATAGGCAATACTAAGCAAAGCAGGTTCGGTATAAGCTGTGCTCATAAAAGAAATACCAATGGGTAATTCCTTCACAAGCCCCATTGGTACTGTAATGTGAGGGAAGCCTGAAATTGCCGCTGGCGATGAAAGTGAAAAACCTGTATCGTAATCACCATTAATTAAATCTATACAACCAGCCAAGCCATTTGTTACGCCACACAGTGCATCCAATTTGTTTGTCTGAATTAAATCTGTAATAATTTTTTGAGAAGAGAATGTTTTTGCCAGGGCATCTTTGTATTCCTTGCTGTTTGTATCTCCTTTACCATTACTGTTTATTAATGTTTCCTGTTTAAAAAATGGCATAGATTTATCCTCATTGGCGCTGTTATATTTTATAACATCACTCAATGATTTTATGTTGTTATTGGATGTAGCTAAGTATTTATTAAGCCCATCTTTAAATTCATACAATAGCACATCAAATTCAGCATTGCCCAAAGCTCTTACACTTTTTAATAACTCAATTTCTACAATAGTTGCGCCCAATTTTTTCATTACTTCTATAGCTTCTTTGTATAAGGCTACTATCGCTTCATGGCCTTCCAAATGTCGCTTCTCTATACCTATTCTTTTATTTTTTAAACCGTCTTTTTGTAGAAAAGTTGTGTAGTCTGTAAACGATTTCCCTTTGCTTTCTTTGGTAACTGCATCTGCATCATCTACGCCAGTGAGTACACCCAATAAAATGGCTGCATCCGTGACTGTACGTGTCATTGGACCTGCAGTATCTTGTGTAGCGGAGATGGGAATTATGCCTGATCTGCTCCACAAACCGACTGTGGGTTTTACACCAACTAATCCGTTTATTGAGGAAGGTGAAACAATTGAGCCATCGGTTTCTGTACCAATGGAAATAGCACAAAGATTAGCAGCTGCAGCAGCTCCTGAGCCTGCGCTTGAGCCAGAAGGATTGCGGTCTAAAATATAAGGACATCTGGTTTGTCCGCCCCGGCTACTCCAACCGCTTGTAGATCTAGTAGATCTAAAATTTGCCCATTCACTTAAATTTGTTTTGCCCAATAACACTGCACCAGCTGCTCTTAATTGTTGAACAATAAATGCATCTTTTGTGGCAATGTTTCCTACAAGCGCCAATGAGCCGGCAGTTGTCATCATTTTATCTCCGGTATTAATATTGTCTTTTATTAATACAGGAATGCCATGAAGAGGTCCACGAATTTTACCCGATTTTCTTTCTTTATCCAAAACTGTGGCAATAGCAATGGCATCAGGATTTATTTCGATGACCGAATTTATTTTAGGTCCTTTTTTATCAATTTCCTTTATCCTTTTTAAATACATATTTGTAAGCGATACTGCTGTAGCAGCACCCGTTTGCATTTTTTGTTGCAATGCATTAACTGTTATCTCATTCAAATCAAAATCTGCATAGTGCATAGCATTGTTTATTTCTTGTTCATCTTTAAATAATCCCAAAGAAACAGCGCTAATAGATAAAGATGTTTTGGAAGTATTTTTAAGGAAATTTCTGCGGTTCATATTCAGTTGATTAGTATTTCTAAAATTACTTTATTTCCACTTCATCCACAAACAAATGCGTATCGCCACCAGGGCTTTCGTGCCATGCAGGTAGCTTGCCATACTGCATTGCCTTTATTCTGACATACCTTGCTTTGATAGGAGCAAATGTTGCTGTAACATTTTTTACTTGTGGTGTAAGGTCTTCAATGGGTAAAAAATTATTCGTATCCGAAACTGTTTTATAATTAACTCCATCGCTTGAAACCTCCACTATCATTTGTTTGGGCAGCACAATCCATGCACGGGTATCTTGTAAAAATCCTGCTGTTACGGTTGATATTGTTGTTGCTGTTTTAAGATCAATCGTAACATCCATATCCGCTTTTTGGTAACCTTGCCAGTTGCCTTTTCGCCAGTTTGTTTCGCCACGTATACCATCAATTAAACCCAATGCACCGCCACCATCATACATTTGTTCGTAGTTGCTGTTTAATTTTACTGCCCAATCATGCGCCATTTTTTTATAAACAGCAGTGGTTACAAAACTCTTTTTTCCATGAACATTGTAAGCAATTGCTTTTATAGTTTTTGATTCATTTACAATAAGTGGCTTGGTATATTTTGTAGAATTGTTTGTTGGTTCGCTGCCATCTGTTGTAAAATAAATAGTCACATCCTTTTGGGAAGAAGTTATAGGAATTGTTTTTGTTTTTTGGAAGGAGATTGTGCCGCCTTGTATGATTGGGTTAATAGTTATCAAATTTTCTTTAATCTCTGGAATCCCGCCAATTATTTTTGCTCGATATTTTTGAACGGATGGATCTGATTTCATAAAAAAGTTTAGAATCCCATTTTCTTCACTTATTCTACCATTGTCAATTTGCCACATCTGGGGTCTTAAATCTGTTGTATATTCCACATCTTGAACATAAAAATATTTTTTATGCAGGCTATCTGCTTTTATAATAAAAGTTGTTTTGTCTTCTTTCAATATTTTAATTTCATCAAATGATGGTGTACCAATAGTATAAAATTTTGTTCCCGGTGTCACCTGATAAAACCCCATTGCACTCAGCACATACCATGCACTCATTTGGCCGCAATCTTCATTGCCTATTAATCCATCGGGAGTGTTTTTATAAAATTCTGTTTGTATTTGATGAACTATTTTTTGTGTTTTCCATGGCGCATTTGTATAGTTGTAGAGGTATGCAATGTGGTGGCTCGGCTCATTGCCGTGTGCATATTGGCCAATCAATCCGGTAATATCGCTTTGTTCTCTACCAGTGGTTTTTGTAGTGGTGCTAAACATTGCATCCAGCTTTTTTTCCAACGCATCAGGTCCACCGGTCATTTGTAAATAACCACCAATATCCTGCGGCATATAAAAACTATATTGCCATGCATTGGCTTCAGTATAATTATTGTTTACTTCTTTTGGGTCAAACGGACTCAGCCAATCACCATTCTTTCGTGGGCGCATAAAACCTGTTTTGGGGTCAAGTACATTCTTATAATATTGTGCCCGCTGTATAAATTCATTATATACTTTTTGGTTACCAATGGCTTTTGCAAATATGGCAATGCACCAGTCATCATATGCATATTCCAAAGTTCGACTTACACTTTCCTGCTCATCATCGCTTTCAATTAAGCCTTTTGTTTTGTAGGCTGCTAAGCCAAAATGATCCATGTTTGCACTGTGCAGCATTGCTTCCAATGCTAGTTTGGTGTCAAAGTCTGCAATGCCTTTCATATAAGCATCTACAATTACGGGAATGCTGTGGTAGCCAATCATGCATTCCGTTTCATTGCTTGCCAATTCCCACACAGGCAATCTTCCACCTTCTTTGTATTGTGCCAAAAATGTTTTTATATAATCGAGTGTTCTTGCTCTGTCAATGATTGTGTACAATGGGTGTGCGCCACGATAAGTATCCCATAAACTGAAAACCGAATAGTACGTAAACCCTTCTGCTTTGTGAATGTTATTGTCTCTGCCTCTGTATGTGCCATCAACATCCATATTTACACAAGGCACAACTGCCGTATGATACAAGGCTGTATAAAATATTTTCTTTTTTTCTTCATCGCCGGTTACTTCTATTTTACTGAGTTCGGTATTCCATTTTTTTTCTGCATCATCCTTTACTTTATTAAATTCCCAGCCAGGCAATTCTGCTGCAAGATTTTTCTTTGCTCCTTCTACACTTACCGGTGAGAGTGCAACTTTTATATAAATATTATAGTCAGATGACAAATCAAATTGAAAAAATGCTTTTAAATTTTTAGAAGAAATGGTATCGCCTATTAATTTATTTACCAATTTGTCTTCATTCCAAACACCAAATTTTTTCATTGGTTTGGAAAACTTCATTACAAAAAATATGTATTGGTTTTGTGCCCAACTTTTGCTTCTGCGCATTCCACTTACTGTAACACTGTCTTCTATTTTTAATGAAGACTCCAGCACTTCGTCTCTGTGTTTCAAATCTAGAATAATTGAATTGTCGTTTGCATTCCAAAAACTATAACGGTGAAAACCTACCCTTTCTGTTGCGGTAAATGCTGTCTCAATTAATCCTTTATTTAGGGTTACACTGTAATAACCAGCTGAAGCTTTTTCACTTTTATGAGAGAAAGTAGACCCATAAATTTTATTATCGGGTGATGGCTTTCCTACCATCGGCATAACCAAAATATCGCAATAATCAGGAATACCGGTACCGCTTAGATGCGTGTGCGAAAAGCCATAAATATAATTATCATCATAATGGTAACCGCCGCAACCATCCCAACCTTCAAGCCTTGTATCTGGACTTAACTGTACCATACCATGTGGGGCAGTTGCACCGGGATAAGTATGCCCATGCCCGCCAGTTCCGATAAAGGGATTGACAAGTTTCGCATAATTGGTTTGGGCAAAGGAAGATGCTGAAATAAGCAGTACAACAAAGAAAAATAGTTTGTGCATTTTCATAAGTGAGATTGTATGGTTTAAGCTATTCAAAAGTAGGATAGATTCGCACTATAAAAAATTCACTTCATAAAAAAAGCTTCCGGTAAATGGAAGCTTGGTAAAAATTAATTTTATTTTAAAATGGTAAATCATCATCCAATGGCATATCTGCTGCCGGTTGTGGCGTACGTGCGGCAGGCGGTGGCGTATGGCCTGAGTTAGTTACGTTTCCTGCGTTTGAGTTTGAGTAGCCTCCTTGTTGTTGACCACCTTGGTTATCGGTTTTGCCGCCTAATAATTGAATATTTAAAACACGCATCCTTAATGTTGCCGCTACATTTCCTTCTTTATTTGTGTAACCTTCAACTTCGGGTGCCCCTTCCGCATATACCATTTGTCCTTTTAAAAGATAAGGGGAAATAGCTGTTCTGTCTGTCCAATAAGCACATTCAACCCATGTAGTTTTTTCTTTTTGGTTCCCTTGTGCATCTTTAAAACGCTCTGTGTGTGCAACGCTAAAGTTAATTACGTTTTTTCCGTTTACTTCTTTTACGATGCAATCTTTTCCAAGGTTGCCAACAATTTGTAGTTTTATCATAACTGTTTTTTTAGTGGATGTATTTGTTTAATTGATGTATCTAATAAAGTTAAAATAAAATTTTAATCTCCTCTCTATAATCTCTTGCAGGATGTTTTAGTCTTACGTCTCATGTCTCATGTCTAATGTGTGCTATTTAATTCATTTTCTTCTTCAAAGTACTAACCTGATCTTGCAAATTATTTACTAGGTTAGCCAATGAATTTACATCCCATCTTTGTTGAGCAGCTACTTTTCCAATTACAACCTGTGCGCTCCAAAGTTCTACAATGTCTTCTGCATTTACCTGGTATGGTTGGTAAGATGGGTTATCACTTACCAAAGTAATTTTTGCTTTGTTTTTTGCATTTCTTACAAATCTTTTATATACTATTCCTTCATTACGACTTACTACTATATATGCTGCATTATTTTTTGCATCATCCAGGCTTTCCGTTTTTTCGCCCACAATTATACTTCCGCTTGGCGTAGGCAACATACTGTCTCCAATTATTTCAAATGCACGGTAATTGCCTCCTGCAAGCATTGTCAATGTAAATGTATTCAACTCATCAATAAACTCAGCATCAGCATATCCTGCAAGGTAACCTGCTGCTGCTTTTACAGGTACAAAATGAATAACATTCCTTTCTTCCGCCATCATCATTTTTTGTCTGCGGCGTTTCATTAAATAACTGCCGCTTTCATTGCTAAGATCTTTTAAAAACAATTCATCTAAACTTAGTTTAAAAATTTCTGCAATCAATTCCAGCACATCAAGCCTTGGGTCGGCACGTTCTTCTTCATATGCACCTATTAAAGATCTTTTAATACCCAGTTTGTTTGCAAATTCTTCTTGTGTCCACCCTCTTAGTTTACGAAGGTATTTTAGGTTTAATCCTGCTTGTGACATGACAACTAATTTGATTAGTACAAATATACTAATATTTTTAGTTTACCAAAATTTATTTTACTTCATTTAATATTTTATTCTGATACACTTTATAATGAAATATTTTCCCAATCATGATTCAACTCTATTTCCACAAAATTTTTCCCATACTTTTATTCTTCAATTTTACACAATGAAAAAACTTAACCTACTCTTATTTATTTCTGCAGCTTTTTTTTCTTCTTATGCGCAGTTACCGGAAACCTCTATTGATTCGCTTGTAAATGCCACACTTAAAACTTTTGAAGTACCCGGCATTGCAGTAGCTGTTGTAAAAGATGGAAAAGTGGTGCATGCAAAAGGTTATGGCGTAAGAAGTTTAAAAAATAATTTTCCTGTAAATGAAAATACCTTATTTGGTATAGCCTCCAACAGCAAAGCCTTTACAAGTGCAGCTTTGGCCATGTTGGTAGATGAAGGTAAATTGAAATGGGATGATAAAGTGCGTGACTATATTCCTGAATTTAAAATGTACGACCCTTATGTTACCGATGCTTTTACGGTGAGAGATTTACTTACACACCGCAGCGGACTTGGGCTTGGAAGTGGCGATCTTATGTTTTTTCCTGATGGTGGAAATTTTACAAGGCAGGAAATGATTTATAATCTTCGCTTTTTAAAACCGGTATCTGAGTTTCGTACTAAATACGATTACGACAATAATTTATACATTGTTGCAGGCGAAGTAATTGCTAAAATTAGCGGTATGAGTTGGGAAGAATTTATAGAGAAACGTATTATGAAACCCATCGGATTTTTGGACAGTAAAGCATCTTACGACAGAGTAACCAACAATACAAATATTATTGATGCACACGCACCGGCAGATGGTAAAGTAATTATGATACCACACGATTGGAACCCCGTAGCAAATGCAGCAGGGGGAATTGTTAGTAATTTAACAGACTTAACAAAATGGGTAATACTGCAAATGAATAATGGAGTGTATGGAGATAATAAAAAATTATTTAGCAATGCTGTTCATGATGAGATGTGGAGCCCACAAACCATCATCCAACAAGCGCAAGGTGGCCCGTACAATACACACTTTTCTTCTTACGGTTTGGGTTGGTTTTTAAGCGATGTAAAGGGATATAAGCAAGTTTCTCATACAGGCGGGCTTGCAGGCACGGTTACACAAGTTACTTTATTGCCCGAGCTTAAACTCGGCATCATTGTTCTTACAAATCAACAGGCAGGTGCGGCATTTAGCACCATTACCAACACCATTAAGGATAGTTATCTTGGCTACCCCAATCGCAATTGGTTAAAAACCTACAACGATCGTGTAAATGCAGGAAATGTAGCCGCAAAGAAAATTACAGACCAAATAGCAGCCGACATAGAAGCACAGAAAAAAATTGGAAGCACAAAAGTTATTGACAGCCTTTTTACCGGAACCTATAATGATAAATGGTTTGGCAACGTAAACATCAGCACTAAAAACAACATGCTATGGTTCGCCTCGGTAAAGTCGCCACGGCTAAATGGTTATGTTACGCCTTACAAGGCCAATACATTTATTGTAAAATGGACCGATCGAAGTTTTGATGCAGATGCATACGTCATCTTCAACATAGATAGAAATGGCAAAGCAAGCGGCTTTACAATGGAAGCTATTTCGCCCCTAACAGATTTCAGTTTCGACTTTCAAGACCTCGATATGAAGAGAGTGAAGTAGTGAATTGTGAATTGTAAATGGTGAATAGATCGTGTGCTGTAAATAATAAATAATAAATGCTTCTTGGGGCTGTCCGCATCTAATATTTAATGAACTATGCTCGGGCTATACACTGCAATCTTTTTTGCTCAAAGGCAGCAAAAAAGGATTTTCGTTTCTATCCCGCAGCCGTTCAACTAAAAAACTTTTTTCAACTTTTACTACGATATAGATTATTTGGTAAAATCCATTATTGAAAAAGATTTATTTACTATAATCCCCACTTAATAAATTCTACCTACAGTATCACAAACAGCTTTTAGCATCGAATTATTATCATGCGCATCTTGTGCTTTTTCCCAAATCATAATTCCATTACCATTTTGTTTTGCAAGCATTGCTTTTTTCTTTACTGTAGCAAGACCGTTATAATAAATTTTATAATTTAAAAAACTCCCCTGCGATACAGTTGCAGAATCTGATTGCGGATTACCTCCCTGCGAAATAATATTTGCAAAACTCATAGTAGTACCTGTTTGTGTAATACCACTTGCCCTACCATATCCCGCAATTCCTATCACTGCTTTAGCTGCCGGCATTCCTCTTGTTGTAACCCAATAACTAATGCTGGTTGTAGCCAATGCATAATCTGTATGATGTTTGTATGGCGTGGTTGTACTAAAATCATCGTAAGACATTATATTAAACCAATCCACATAATTGCCCGTCCACAATTCGTTGCTAATAGCATCTCTAATTACACCTGCATATTTACCTGCTGTTATAGCAGCTGTTAAATAATATTTACTTCCTCTGTGGCAACTGTCGCTCAACTGTTTCATAAATGCAGTGTAAGTAATATTAGTCCCATCATCAGTGCGTGGAAATTCCCAATCAATATCTAATCCATCTAAGTTGTAAGTCCTTAATAAATTCAATGCATTAATAATAATGGTTGTTCTACCATTACTTGTGGCGGCAGCTATTTTAAAATTATTTGCAAGCCCACTCACACTTAAAAAAACTTTTGCGTTGTTTAATTTTGCTTTATCTCTTACAGCCATTAAATGTGTAGTATTTCCTATAATTAAATTGCCGGTGCTGTCAATATTTGCAAAGGCATAATTAATTACATTACACATTTTAAATTTTATAGCAGGTACACTATCTACATTTTTGTACGAAGGAAAATAACCTACTACATAAAAACCAAAAGCTGGTGGTGGGGCTATTACTGCATTTATTGGAGCAGGTGGAGTAGGAGGGGTTGTGGGTGCCGGAACTTCTGTTTTTTTACAAGAAATTAATATAGCGATTATGCTGATTATAGCCGCAAAATGATGTATAATTTTTTTCATGATAAACTGAGATGATTGAATAATTATTAGCATACAATGTACAAGATTATAAATGTAATACAATTATTTATGCAAATTAAAGGGGCATAATTACCACCTTTTCCCAGCATATTCCCCAAACACAACTTAATTTCTGATAAAATTTTGGAATTTAATTTTAAAGAAGTGCAGGCATCGTTTTTGCAATTATCACCATACAAAAAGTAACATCTTTTTTTAATAAATATTAAATACAAATTTTATGAAATCTATTTCAATGGCAGTTTTATTTATGGCAGCCGTAAGTCTAACAAACTGTACAACATCTGGCATGATGGGCGATACTTCAAAACCTGTAATGGTGGGCGGGGCAGAAATGTTTCCTGCAAAAAATATAGTAGAAAATGCTATGAATTCAAATGAACATACCACATTGGTAGCAGCAGTAAAAGCAGCAGATCTAGTAGAAACTTTGCAAGGTGCAGGACCATTTACAGTTTTTGCTCCTACAAATGCAGCATTTGATATGTTGCCTGCGGGGTCAGTAGATCTTTTAGTAAAACCTTATAATAAGAGTACGCTTACAAAAATTCTTACATCGCATGTTGTAGCTGGTAGAATGAATGGGGCTGACCTTACAAGAATGATAAAGGATGGTAACGGTACAGCAAGTCTTACCACATTATCTGGCCATAAATTAATGTTGTCTCGCCAAGGGGATGCGATTTTAGTAAAAGATGAAAACGGTGGAACTGCAGTGGTAACAACTGCCAATGTTTACCAAAGCAATGGCGTTATACATGTTGTAGACCATGTATTGATTCCTTCATAATAAATAATAAAATAAATAATATAAAGCCGAAGAAAAATTTTCTTCGGCTTTTTGTTTGGCTTTTACTAAAGCTTGTAATTTCTCTTTACCTAAAACATACCTAATTTTGCGACAAATATTTTTAGATGATCAATGCATCCATCATCACCATTGGAGATGAACTTTTAATAGGACAGGTAATAGACACTAACAGTGCTTTTATTGCACAGCAAATGAACAAGGCAGGTTTTGCAGTAATAAGGAGAGTGGCTGTCGGCGATGATTACCATGCAATTTGGAAGGCACTTGACGAAGAAAAAAAACTCTCAGATATTATTTTGATAACCGGCGGACTTGGACCTACAGCAGATGATATAACCAAGCCATTGCTATGTAAATATTTTGGCGGAAAAATGATAGTTGACAATGCTGCCTATGAGAATGTGCAGCATCTTTTCGAAAATATTTTTAAACGGCCATTTACTGACAGAAATAAAAAGCAGGCCGAAGTGCCCGATGTATGTACCGTTATTCAAAACAAAAAAGGTACAGCACCGGGTATGATATTTTATGAAAATATAGAAGGGAAAGAAAAAATATTTTTCAGCATGCCAGGAGTTCCATTTGAAATGATGGTAATGATGACAGATGATGTAATACCGGTATTACAACAAAAATTTAAGGCTGCACATATCAGCCACCGTACATTGCTTACTGCAGGAGTAGGAGAGAGTACATTGGCTGATTTAATACAAGCATTTGAAGAAAATTTACCAAGTAATATAAAACTTGCCTATTTACCAAGTTACGGCATGGTGAGGCTTAGGCTTACTTCTACAGGAGATGATGCAACGAGTGTTCAAAAGATTTTGGATGAACATTTTGCAAGCTTGCAGGAGTTAGTAAAGGAATATTTGGTAACCAATGTGGATGAAAGTATGGAAAAAACATTGGGTAAATTATTAGTTGAAAAAGGTAAAACAATGAGCACCGCCGAAAGTTGTACCGGCGGTTACATTGCACATCTTATTACAGCAATGCCAGGCTCTTCTGCATTTTATAATGGTAGTGTGGTAAGTTATTCTTACGCTGCTAAGGAAGATTTATTGCAGGTTAAAAAACAGACTTTAGAAACACTGGGTGCAGTAAGCGAAGAAGTGGTGAAAGAAATGGCAATAGGTGCATTAAAAAATATTGGTACAGATTATACCATTGCAGTCTCAGGTATTATGGGACCTGATGGTGGTATGGTGGATAAGCCTGTGGGTACTGTTTGGGTGTGTGTTGGGAACAATAAAAAATTAACAACAAATAAATTTACTTTTCGGTTTGACAGAGATAGGAACATTCGTCTTACTGCTTTAAATGCATTGAATATGCTTAGAAAATTTGTGTTGGAAAATGATTAAGAATTAAATCTTACAAAAAATAAATCTATAAAAATTGTTTATAACAGAAACTCAAATACGCATGCATTATGCGTTAACTGATCAAATGGGTGTAGTGTATTACGGCAACTATGCACAGTTTTATGAAATAGGAAGAACAGAGGCTATCAGGCAACTTGGTTATACATACAAAGACATTGAAGCTATGGGAATTATTATGCCTGTGGTAGAAATGAACAGTAAATTTTTACGCCCTGCCAAGTACGATGATTTGATTACAGTAAGGACTACGCTCAGGGAATTACCCACCGGGCATGCCATTAATTTTCATTTCGAAATTTTTAATGAAGACGATAAATTGTTGAATGCTGGGAATGTAATTTTATATTTCATGGAAGCTGTTACTATGAAAAGATCTAGAATGCCTGCAGATTTAGAGGAAAAATTGAGAGGATACTTTTAAAGTGATTTTGTGAATGGTGAAAGGTGAATTGTGAAGGAGCAATTTTGAATTTGTGCATCATTTACATGTTTGAATGATTAACCAATGAATATATCAAAAAATCTTACCATCATTCCATCCATTAATTTGCCACCAACTTCAACATAAATAAAAACCCGTTCAATAAAATTAAACGGGTTTTATTATAAAGTTTAATATCCAATACCTAAAATCTTCTTATGCTACTGCTTTCCCCACTAAATCCGCAGCTTCACTTAATAGAATTGCGCTTTGTACTTTTAACCCGCTTTCATCAATTAGCTTTTTAGCTACATCTGCATTGGTACCTTGTAAGCGCACAATAATTGGTATTTCAATATTACCAATACTTGTGTAAGCATCAATAACACCTTGAGCTACACGATCGCATCTAACAATACCACCAAAAATATTTATCAGAATAGCTTTTACTTTAGGATCCTTCATTATAATACGGAAACCGGCTTCTACGGTTTGAGCATTTGCAGTACCACCTACATCTAAAAAGTTTGCAGGCTCACCACCACTTAGCTTTATCATATCCATTGTAGCCATTGCAAGTCCTGCACCATTTACCATGCAACCAACATTTCCATCAAGCTTTACAAAATTGAGGTTATGATGACCAGCTTCTACTTCGGTAGGGTCTTCTTCACTTACATCTCTTAAAGCCATAATATCAGCATGGCGCATCAATGCGTTGTCATCCACATTCATCTTACAAT
>JANPIF010000036.1:0-1142 GCA_031424845.1 Ferruginibacter sp. | reverse complement strand
ACCATTGCGTATGCGGTTGTTTACTTCGTCCATTAAAAAACATTCGAAAATAGAAATGGTCTTATCAAAAACCCGAGGGGCGTGGAAACCAAGAGAAGCCCCTCCTATCCTCCCCAGAGGGGAGGGAGAAGTTGTAGATGTTAGCGAAGATTGATTTTCTAAAAAAATACTTTCGCTCTTTAATTCGCTAATATCTTCGACATTTTCGCCTCCGAGAGAGTGAATATGGGTACCCTGGTTTTCAAAAGAACTTTCTAAAATTTCGGAGTTCAGGGTTCCCCCTCGGGGGGGATTTAGGGGGGCTGGATTTTGTTCGGCTGGCCCAACTCTATATTCCTTATTACTAAAAGTAAACTCCAATTTATTTCTATAATAAACTTGCTCATCTGCTCCTACAATGGGCAACATTTGTGCCCCCTTTACTTTTCCTATACGTAATAAGTTTTGCTCAGCTTCCTGTTGCTTATATTTCAATTGCATATTATAGGGAAGCATTTGCCATTTGCAACCACCGCAAACACCAAAGTGCATGCAAAAGGGAACTACCCTATCTGCCGAAGGCGTAACTAATGTTAATACACGAGCTTCTGCAAAATCTTTTTTGTTTTTTGTAAGTAGAAGATCCACCATATCTCCTGGTACGGCCCCTTCTATAAAAATTACTTTTCCATCGTGCCTTGCTATGGCTTTCCCTTGGGCAGCATAATCAGTTACTGCAATGTTTTCTATTGTTACTCTTTTGTTCTTTTTTCTCACCCTGCAAAAATAGTATTTCCTGCGCCATTCACAGATTGTTAAAAATGGTTAAACATGAAGTGCTACCTACATGATAATAACTTTTTTATGGCTATTTTAAATACATTTGTCAACTTTTTATAATAGACTAAATGAAAAAACTTTTATTTTTTTTTACCGCTACTCTTCTCGTACTAGCTGCAGGTGCACAGGGTTATAATATAAAGCTACAAAGCAATTACAAAGCAGGTACTGTTTACCTTACTTATTACATGGGCAAAGATTTTATTTTGCAAGATTCATCTGCTGTAAGTAATACTGGTGTTGCTGTTTTTAAATCTACAAAAAAATTACCCGGCGGTATTTATGTAATTGTTTTTCCCGGTAAAAGATTAACGGCCGATTTT
>JANPIF010000035.1:0-1228 GCA_031424845.1 Ferruginibacter sp. | reverse complement strand
GTTTTTTTTGCTGTTACAATATCTCCTTTCGCTAAAAAAATATCACCTATGGTTAATAAATTGTTACCTATGTACCCTTGTGCTAATGGATTTTTTGAAAATGCCTGTGCCTTTTTTGCATAATATAAAGCCGAATCCGGTTGACCCATTTTTAGATAAGCACTTCCAAGGTTCATATTGCCGGTCATTTGCCTGTCAGGATGATTAATTTGGGAGGCAATTTGAACAGCTTGTTTCGTTTGTATTATCTCCTGCTCGTAATTAGATGTATTTCGAAATACTTGACCTAAAACATGGTGAATGGTTGATAATACAATTTGTTTGTTTACACCAGGCATTGGATACTGGGTTACATTCCATCCTTCTACTTCCTCTGTTTTTGGATCTTCTGCAATTCTAAGTGCTTGCATCAGATTTTGGAATGCTTCCGAGTATTTGCCAATCGCATTATACTGATATCCTTTGCTGATCAGAGCAGCAGCTTCTGCTAACGCTATTTTGTTTTTTCTTGCAAGGGTTAACCGGTTTTCGGCATAAAAAAACGCAGAATCTCGATTTGATTCAAGAATGAAAAAATAAAGGTTAACATAAGCGTTGTAACGTGCTATATCAGTTGTTGCAGTCTGTAAAATCTTTCTAAGGCTGTCAGGCTTACTTTGCTGTGCCTCTGCAATGAAGGGAAGCAAAAGTAAGAATACTATTTTCAATATTGTTCTCATATTTTTTTTAAGCAATTGGTAATTGAATAATAAACACACTGCCTTCTCCTTCTTTCGTTTCTACTTTCAATTCACCACCATGTGCTTTTACAATATCGTACGCTAATGATAAACCCAAACCTGTTCCCTGCCCAGTTGGTTTGGTGGTAAAGAATGGTTGAAAGATTTTATCCAATACTTTTTGAGGAATACCATTGCCGTTATCATTTACAGAAATCAAAATCTTATCACCAGATTTTTTTGTACTCACATTAACTTTCGGTTCATAACCGGTAGATTGTTGCTTTTTCTTTTCGGTTACTGCATAAAAAGCATTAGTGATAAGATTAAGAATTACTCTTCCAATATCCTGCGGAATGATATTAATGTTACCAATCGTTTCATCAAAATCTGTTTCCATCGTGGCATTGAATGATTTGTCTTTAGCACGAAGACCATGATATGCCAATCGCAAATATTCATCAGCTAATGCATTTATATCAGTTGGTTCTTTAGTGGCACTGGTGCTG
>JANPIF010000034.1:0-1048 GCA_031424845.1 Ferruginibacter sp. | reverse complement strand
TTTTTTGAGAAAAAAATTGAATCGCTTTATTTAACACGCAGCATAGAGAGCAGAGCTGAAAAGCTCATTGAAGAATCGAAGGTGGCATCAGAGAAGATTACCAGTACAAACAATTTATCTAACCTTGCTTTAAAATTATATAGTTGGTATATTAAAAACGGTCATGCAAGAACAAAGGAGGAAGAAATAATTATAAAAAAAATATTTAAAGATGGGTTACAATCAGCAGGCAATATTTCTAATTCATTTTATGAAAAACTATACCTGTATCAATGTTATTGCTGGCAGGCATTTATTTGTCAGGACTTTTTAATGTATTATCGTTATGCACAAAAATGGGTTGATATTTTTGATGAGTCGCCATTTATGATTGAGATAGAAACGATGCATTATATAAAAGGTCTGCATAATTTGATGGGTGCACATTTTGATTTAAGAAATGCATCGAAACTAAAAAGCAGTATTGAAATATTTGAAAAATTTGCAACTACTGATATAGTAATTAACAATGAAAATAACCGTATTCAGTGTTTTACTTATTTATATACATCAAAAATTAATCTACATTTTACAGAAGGTACTTTTACAGAAGCGTTGAAGATGATACCTCAATTGGTGGCACAATTAGACGAATTTGAAATGTATATGGATAACCACCGAGTACTGATTTTTTATTACAAAATAGCCTCTTTATATTTTGGTAGTGGAGACAGCAGCACTGCTATAGATTACTTAAATAAAATAATAAACTGGAAGGTAGATTTAAGAACGGATTTACAATGTTATAGTCGTCTGTTGCATTTAATAGCACATTATGAACTAGGCAATTATTCTCTTATTGAATATTTAATAAAATCTGTTTACCGTTTTATGGCAAAAATGGAAAACATGACGGTGGTGGAAGAATCTATTTTTAATTTCCTTAAAACATCTTTTCATGTGGCGCCAAAAAATATAAAACCAGCGTTACATAAATTACTTGAAAAATTAAAAACACAACAGGAAAACCGGTTTGACACGAGAGCTTTTGTTTACCTCGATATTATTT
>JANPIF010000033.1:0-2749 GCA_031424845.1 Ferruginibacter sp. | reverse complement strand
TGCAAAAAGCTGTAAACAGAATTGACAGAGCAATTACAAACAAAGAAAAAATTTTGGTTTTTGGTGATTATGATGTAGATGGTACTACCTCTGTTGCAAGCATGTATAGCTTTCTCTCAGAAATATATGATTCCGAAAATTTAGATTTTTACATACCACACCGTTACCGAGAAGGCTATGGCGTTAGCAAAGCAGGAATTGATTTTGCAGCCGCAAATAATTTCACTTTAATTGTATGTTTGGATTGCGGAATAAAGTCTGTAGGGCTTATTGACTATGCAAATTCTTTAGGAATAGATTTTATTATTTGCGATCATCATTTACCAGGCGAAAAAGTTCCTGAAGCCATTGCGATACTTAATCCGAAACAAACAGATTGTAATTATCCTTACAAAGAATTATGTGGCTGTGGTGTTGGTTTTAAATTAATGACTGCACTTGCAAAACATTATAATTTACCAGATGATTTTGTATATAAATATCTAGACTTAGTAGCTACCGCCATTGCTGCAGATATTGTACCCATGACCGGCGAAAACAGAATACTTGCTTATTTTGGTCTGCATAAAATAAATACAAATCCACTCCCGGGTTTTAAAGCATTAATGGAACTTGCCAGCATAAAAAATGTAATGACAATTACCAATGTGGTTTTTGTAATTGCTCCACGTGTAAATGCAGCCGGCAGAATGGATGATGCAAAAAAAGCGGTTCAACTTTTTATTGAAAAAGATGTAGATAAAGCAAAAGATTTTGCAGAAATGTTGCACAGCGACAACAAGGAAAGAAAAGATGCTGACAGCACCATTACCGAAGATGCGCTTCAAATGATGACAGACGATATACTGTTACAAAATAAAAAAACCTGTGTAGTGTATAATGAATACTGGCACAAAGGTGTTGTTGGTATTGTAGCAAGTAGGTTAATAGAACATTATCATCGCCCCACAATTGTACTTACAAAAAGTGGCGATTACATTGCAGGCAGTGCAAGAAGTGTAAAGGGTTTTAACTTGTACGAAGCCATTTATGAATGCAGAGATCTATTGATGGCGTATGGTGGACATTTTGCGGCCGCAGGGCTTACCATGCATCCTGATAATTTACCGGCATTTGTAAAAAGATTTGAAGAAGTAGTTGCTGCAACCATTCCGGGACATTTACTAATACCCGAAATTGTAATTGATGCAGAAATAAATTTTGCAGAAATAACCGAAAATTTTTACAGTATTATATGTAGAATGGAACCCTTTGGACCGGAGAATATGCGTCCTACATTTATTGCAAAAAACTGTGTTGATTTTGGTTACACAAAATTGTTAAAAGAAGCGCACATTAAATTTGTGCTAAGACAAAATGCAACAATTTTAAATGGTATTGGATTTAATATGGCAGATAAATTTCCTTTGCTTCAAAACCAAAAACCGATCGATGTAGTTTTTACAATAGATGAAAATGAATGGAACGGAAATAAAACCCTGCAGTTGAAGGTGGTAGATATTCGTACCTCTGAGAAAGTTGACTAATAATTAATTTATTTAAGTTTATTTTTTTAGCGCTACTAGTTTAGTTATCTCATATCTAACATCTAAAATCTATTTCGGGGCTGTAAAAATTTGTTCTTTGTTCAACATTTGGCCGGGCTATTCGTTGCAATCTTTTTTTCGTTCCTCAAAAAAGTATTTCCACTTCTATCCCGCAGCCCCTCATCATCTTTATCTTTTTTCAACTTTTAATATGCATTATTTAAAATACTTTTTCTACTTAGCTACCAACTGGAATGTAAACATCGCTTGGCACATCATCCAAAACGAAATACGTGGTGAAAAAAAGTATGGCATCAATACAACCGGAGCTGATGATTTAAAACATTTAGAAAAAAAAGGAATAGATATTTCGCATGCAACCATTTACATGCCTGTATCGTACGATTTGCTGGAAATGTTTTTTACCGAAATAAAATTATCAACCTTTCATCATTTTGTAGATATTGGTTGTGGCAAAGCAAGAGCAATGTGTGTAGCCGCTGCATTCGGAATAAATAAAATAAGCGGTATAGAATTATCAAAAGAATTATACAATGCCGCAAAAGCAAATATTCAAATAACAGAACAAAATTATTCGTCAGCCGAAATACAAATTTACAACAACGATGCTTTTTATTTTGCTATAGACGATGATGTAGATTGTATTTTTATGTTCAACCCTTTTGATGAAACTATTATGAACGGAGTGATGGAAAATATTGAAACTAGTTTAGACAATAACCCAAGAGATATGACAATCATTTACATAAATCCTATGGAAAAACATGTGCTGTTAGAATGGGGTTATGAAGAAATTTTTCATTATAAAAAGAAGCACTATTTAGAGGGAAGCGTTTTTGTAAAAATGAAATAAGTGCATTAAAAAACCTGCAGTTTTTTAATACTGCAGGCTTCTATTATTTTAATTGCGATTCTTTTTGTTTTTGAACATTGAACTTTGAACATTCAACTTTGAACCCTACCCCATCAACTCCACACTCCTACTTATAAATTGTGTAAGGTTTTTACCAGTTAGTAATCCTTGAGAAAGCAATGCTAAATCAGCTAAATTTTTCACCTGTTTTTCCTGTTGTGCGCTATCTGTTTCTGCCAAAATATTTTTATAAATTGGGTGATTACCATTTACAGTAAGTGCTACTTCATCGGGCATTTGTGCATAGAATGCTGCCATTCCTCCACCAGCAGCAGCCATATCTTTCATG
>JANPIF010000032.1:0-2250 GCA_031424845.1 Ferruginibacter sp. | reverse complement strand
ATTAGAATCGGGCTGGAAATACAATGGCGTAAATGCTGTAGGTATTGTAATTATTCCACAACCTGGCTCAAACAATATTCAGATAGCTAATGATTTTTATAAAAAACTGGAATCAATTAAAAAGCTAAATAAATCTGATATTGAAATGAATGTTTTGTTGGATAATACGCAGAACATTCGTAAATCCATCAGCGAGGTAGAAGAAACTTTGCTCATTTCATTTGCATTTGTGGTACTGGTTATTTTCTTTTTCTTTAGAGATTGGATGACTGCTATCCGTCCGCTCATTGATATTCCCATTTCTTTGGTGGCAACGTTTTTCATCATGTACATTTCCGGTTTTTCTATCAACATCTTAACCTTGTTGGGTATCGTATTGGCAACCGGTTTGGTGGTAGATGATGGTATTGTGGTAACGGAAAATATATTCAGAAAATTAGAAGAAGGTCTTCCAATTAAGCAAGCAGCTTTGGAAGGAAGTAAAGAAATTTTCTTTGCAGTTATTTCTACTTCAATAACACTTGCCATTGTTTTTTTACCGGTTATATTTTTAGAAGGATTTATTGGTAGACTGTTTCGTGAATTCGGTATTACCCTTGCTTCTGCAGTTCTCATTTCTGCATTTGTATCGCTCACCATTACACCGGTTTTAAATGTTGTGCTGCGCAGAAAAAAGTCGGGCCATGGAAAGTTTTACATGAAAACGGAACCGTTTTTTACAGGCATGGAAAATGGTTACAAAAGATGGTTATCCGGTTTTTTAAAAGTAAGATGGATTGCATGGATTATTTTGGGTGTTTGTTTAGCCATGGGTTTCCTTATAAGTACAACTTTGCAAAGCGAAATTGCTCCTATGGAAGATAGAAGCAGTATACGATTCAGCGTTACTGCACAGGAAGGTACGAGCTACAGTAAAATGCAGCGTATATCAGATGAAGTCGCTAATTATTTATATGATTCTATTCCTGAAAGAGATTTTGTTTTTGCCAGAACACCCGCTGGAGCCATCAATACTTCTCAACCAAGACTTGCATTGGTTCCACCATCAGAAAGAGAACGTTCTCAAGACCAAATAGCAACTGACCTTAACCGTAAATTGGCCCGTTTTAATGAGGCCAGGGTTTTTGCTACCCAGGAGCAAACAATCGCCGTAGGTGCAGGCTCCCGTGGCTCTTCCCCGGTGCAGTTCATTTTGCAAAATCAGGATTTGGAGAAAATGAAAGCCATAATTCCGAAGTTTTTAGAAGAAGCAAAAAAAGATAAAACATTTTCTAATGTTGATGTGAATTTGAAATTTAATAAACCTGAAATTTCTTTAACGGTAGACCGTATGAAAGCCAAAGACCTTGGTCTTTCATCTCAGGATATTGTAGGAGCAATTCAAGCCGCATTCAGTGGTGGTAGATTGGCATATTTCCTTCGCAATGGCTATCAATACTCGGTTATAGCACAGGTAGAAAGATCAGATAGAGATAAGCCGGAAGATATTTCCAAACTATATGTTCGGAACAACAAAGGGCAAAGCATACCATTAAGTTCCGTTGTTAAATTGGAAGAATCAAGCAGTCCGCCAAGTTTATTTCACTTCAATCGATATAAAGCAGCCACCATTTCAGCGACACTTTCTGAAGGTAAAACAATAGGCGATGGTGTAAAAGCAATGCAGGCAATTGCGAAAGAATTACTTGACGAATCTTACCAAACTGCGCTAAGTGGTCCGTCTAGAGATTATGCGGAAAGCAGCAGTAATATTGCTTTTGCATTTGGGCTGGCACTCATACTTATTTATCTCGTACTTGCCGCTCAGTTCGAAAGTTTTGTAGATCCATTGATCATCATGTTTACGGTGCCGCTTGCACTTGCAGGAGCTTTGCTTAGCTTGTGGGCTTTCGGTCAAACCTTAAACATCTTTTCTCAAATTGGAATGATCATGCTCATAGGGCTGGTCACGAAAAACGGCATTTTAATTGTAGAATTTGCCAATCAGAAAAGAGAGCAGGGATTATCTAAGTTTGATGCAGTCGTTGAAGCATCGAGGCAAAGATTACGACCTATTTTAATGACAAGTTTAGCAACTTCATTCGGCGCATTGCCTATTGCATTAAGTTTGGGAGCAGCCGCTGCAAGCCGTGTGCCGCTTGGTATTGTAGTCGTTGGTGGTATTATATTTTCGCTTATACTTACATTGTTTGTAATACCTGCTGTGTATACTTTTTTAAGTGGAAATAAAAAACACCAAGCAAAAAAAAT
>JANPIF010000031.1:0-14326 GCA_031424845.1 Ferruginibacter sp. | reverse complement strand
CTGCAGTTTTAGCCACTTCCTTTTTTACACCTTTGAGTGAGTTGCCACTTACTTCTTTCTTTGCAACTGTTGGTAAAACTATGTTGTTTCTATCCCACTCTTCGGTTTTGAAAAGTCTGCCGGTTACTGCTTCATAATATTTCCAAAAGCCGTGCTTTACGCTATATTGTTGGGCTTTTACAATTTTGTAATCTATAATTTCATTGCTTCCTGTACCATAAACGGCTATAGTATCATAAGGAGCATCTGGATTATAACCTTTCCAACTTTCTTCCCGTAATAATTCTCCTAGTGGAGAATAATATTGTTGTGGACCATCTTTGCCGCCATGTAAATATGTTTCAAAACCAATTGGATCACCCATTAAATTATATCGGCGCCAAATGCCTTCTTTAGCATCATTTTTATATATTCCTTCTTCTTCAAAACCTGGTTCGCCACGAAGTTCTTCGGTACGCAAAACAAATTTGCCTTGCTTTAAACCTTTCTTGTCAATTTTATTAATTGTATCTCCATTTGCACTAATCTTAAAAGATTTTGGTTGGGCATACACATCCAAAAAGCTGCTACTTAATAATATAGCAACAAATAAAATTTTGGAGTTTTGTAAATTCATAACATGTAATTTTATATTCAAATTTACTGTTTTACTTTTTTTTAAATTGTTAATTCTATTTGAGGTAACTCACTTTAATTTTTAAAAGAAGGTAAGCTGAATATTAAATACACATGAAAGACTTTAAAAAATATTACATACTTAATGCAACACCCGAAGAAGTTTTTGCAGCACTTACCAACCCGGCAACCATACAATTATGGATCGGGGACCCTGCCACAATGAGTACATATCCTGGTAGTGAATTTTTTTTATGGGAAGGAAATATCTCAGGCAAAAACCTTGAATTTGAAAAAGATAAAAAGATTGTGCAGCAATGGTATTTTGGAGAACAGGAAGAACCTTCGATTGTAACAATGAAATTATTTCCTGAAAGAAATAAAACGTCGCTGGAACTTAGACATACAAATATACCTGAAGAAGATTTTGATAATATCGTTAATGGCTGGAACGATATTTATTTTGGAAGCCTGATTGAATTTTATGAGGATTGATTTATTATTTTAGGATTACTATTATTCGCATTGTTCAAACGCCACTCTTGCGGCGTTACACCAAACTCCTGTTTAAATACTCTTGTAAAATAACCAGGATCATTATAACCACAATCTAAAGAAATAGCCGCAATACTTTTTTCATTTTTTTGTAGCATTTCTTTGGCTTTATTTAAACGAATAATGCGGATAAATTTATTAGGTGAAAAACCGGTAATTGCATCCAGCTTTCTGTGTAATTGTGAATGACTCATAAAAATGTATTTACACAATTGTTCTACAGAAAAATGTACATCTTCTAAATGTTCTTCCACCACTTCCCTTACCTTTTTTACAAATTCATTTTCTATTATTTCAACAGGAGGAGGTATGGTTAATTGGTCCGTTTTATTTTCAGTAAAAATATTTGGCGCTATCTTTTTACTATAATACTGCTGTAAATTTTTTCGAAGTTCTAATAATTTTTTTATTCTAATTAATAATTCTTCTTTATTAAAAGGCTTTTCTAAATATGCATCAGCTCCAAGTTCTAATCCTTCCATTTTACTTTCTATATCTGCTTTTGCTGTAAGCATAATAATTGGGATATGGCTGGTGCGTTCATCACTACGCAGCCTTCTGCACATTTCAAACCCATCTACATAAGGCATCATTATATCTGTAATAATAAGATCCGGAATTACTTCTATAGCTATATCTATTCCTTCCTTTCCGTCTCTTCCCACCGCTAATCTATACTCCGGTAAACAACTTGCGGTGTACGCTACCACATCTACATTATCTTCCACCAATAAAATCAACTGTTTTTTACTGTTAATTTTATTTTGTGTATGTGCAAAATTATTGTTTGTGTTATGTGTGAATGTTGCAACATTTTCATTGTTGATAAAATTATTTTCAATGTTGTTTTCATTTTCTGCTTGTAAAGTTAATGGTAGTACAACGGTAAACTCGGTACCTTTGTTAGCACCTGTTGGTGGGCTTTTTACTGCAATTTCTCCCTCCATTAATTTTACCAATTCTTTGGTAAGGGCTAAGCCAATACCTGTTCCTTCTGCCTTTCGTGCAAGGCTGTTGTCTAGCTGATAGAATCTATCAAAAATATGTAGTTGCTGTCCTTCAGGAATGCCAATACCAGTATCTTTTACTTTGATAACAAGTTTAGTTGCATTTGGGTTGTCGCTTAACTTTTGTTCTAAAATTGAAATATAAATATTGCCTCTCTCTTCTGTAAACTTCAAGGCATTTGATAATAAATTGGAAACTATCTGCCTTAATTTTTCTGCGTCATAAGATGTATATAAAGAATCCAGTGCAGATAAATAATGCAATTGCTTGTGCTGGCTTTCTGCTAATGAATGAAAAGACTCTACAATATATCTTAAAAAATTTATAACATCACCTTGAATCAAATGCAACTCCATTTTGCCGTTTTCAAGTTTAGATAAATCGAGCATTTCGTTTACAAGGTTTA
Organism: Ferruginibacter sp.; assembly: GCA_031424845.1. Classification (GTDB taxonomy): domain Bacteria; phylum Bacteroidota; class Bacteroidia; order Chitinophagales; family Chitinophagaceae; genus Ferruginibacter. The sequence continues at coordinate 11,742 of JANPIF010000031.1, read as the reverse complement.
GCAAACTTTGTCCATTACGCAAAATCATGTTCATACCATTGTCAAAATATTCATCCGGCTTATTTTTTACTTGTTGCGCCATACCTAATATTACAGTTAGCGGCGTTCTAAATTCATGGGTAATGTTGGTGTATAGTTGGGTTTTAACAGCATCTAATTCTTTTACTCTTTTGGCTTCATGCTGTTCAAAACTTAATTGATTTTGAAGTTTTACCTTATTTACTTTAAATTTAAAATAAGCTCTTATTGCAAAACCAACCACTAATAAATACAAGAAATATGCCCACCAGGTACGCCACCATGGCGGTAGCACAGTAATTTTTAGCTGTGCTATATTCTCACTCCAAATACCTTGGCTGTTACTTCCCTGGACTTTAAAAATATATTTGCCGGAAGGTAGGTGTAGGTATGTAGCTTTTCTATTTGTACCTACTTCAACCCAATCTTCATCTGCACCTTCCAATTTGTATCTGTATTTATTTTGGGAAGCTGTGGTAAAATCCAATGAGGCAAATTCTAGTGTGAGAATATCTTGTAGATAGGTAAGAGCAATTGTTTCTGTTAGCTCTATTGTATTTTTTAGCACACCGCTTTTATCATTGGGTAATACAGGTAAATTATTCACCAAAATATTTGTAATAAAAACATTTGGTGTAAATCTTTTTGCTAAAACATCTTTTGGATCAAAAATATTTAATCCATTTACGCCGCCAAATGCCAAATTACCATTTGATAATTTTTTGTAAGCATTTGTATTAAATTCATTGTCCTGCAACCCATCGGCTTTTGTAAAATTTCTAAAGAGATAATTGTTATTGTTGTCTTTTTTAGAAGTGTTCATACAAAATATTCCTTTATTGGTACTACCCCAAATATTACCTGCATCGTCAGCCAATAATCCATAAACTACATTATCTGGCAACCCGTTTTTTACAGTAATATGTAGGAAATTACCGGTAGATTTTTCTAACCTGTTTAACCCTCCACCTTTAGTAGCTATCCATAAATAATCAACATTGTAGGGGTCATCAATAAAGCTTGACACATGATTGTAATTAAGTGAATTAGGATTGCTATTGTTGTAATACCATTTTACCTGTGTATCAGCATTTTTTGTACCTGCCAATATTACTTTGGCAAAACCATCTAAAGTACCAATCCAATAACTACCATTTTTATCTTCATACAGTGCAGTAGATACCGCAAATTCAGATAATGGTTTTGCGTTATTTTTATTAATATTTAAACTAGTTAATTCTTCTGTAGTCGTATTGAATAGCATAAACAAGCCTGCCAAACCTGAAAACCAAATTTGGCTTTTACTGTCTTCAATAATAGGTTGTTTAGAGCCCATACCTTCGTAATTGTTTATAGAAGGGTATGGCGTTAATTTATTTGTTTTGGGATTGTATTTAAAGTATCCTTTGTTATCGCTTTTAAACCAATAGTCGCCCGATTTTGCAATAATAAAATTATCTATTTGTGTTACCTGTGGTATTTGTGAAAAAGCATCTCCTTGTATTTTATTATTTTTCAAACGTTTCCACTGGTACACTACATCTCCTAAAAATATATCATCAGTAGTGTTAGGCACAATACTATAGATACTGTATCCATTTACTTGGGCATTAAATTTATCATTGGCAATATTGTATTTTCTTAACCCATAACCTAAAGTGCCGCACCATAGCATGCCCGATCTATCAAATATATAAGGATAAATAATTCTTGTTTTGGTAGGAAGTTTTAAATTCCAGTCGAGTTTTTTATTAGGCAACCAAGCGCTAACATTGTAAAAAGATAGTTCCCTATGGTGTTTATCCCACAACTTACTATTGGGTTTAAAAATAATATTCCCTTCGGGATTTTTATTAGTATCAAATAATGGCGTTACAATTTTACCATCGTATAAGTAGAGATTATTATTAATTAAAATAGTTTCGTCTTTTGTAAAATAACCATTGTTTAATAGTTGACTGTTTGGTAGTAGTAATAAATTATTTTTTGCAGCATCAAATTTATAAACTGTTCCATCCATACCACCAATCCAAGTATTTTTATTTTTATCATTTCCTATTCCATATACTTTAGCATTATTTGGCAATGAGATTTTATTGATAACTGGTGCTGCATTAATATCTAAATAATTTGAAGCAAGTGTAATGATATTTATTTTTCCATCTTCTGTGGCAACAAGCATTCTGCCATCAGGTATCTCTTCTATTATTTTTATGATATTATTTGAAATGCCCTTTGAGTTTTGCTTGCTTGATAAAATTCTATAAAAACCGCCGCTTTTTTTATCATAAACATTTAACCCTTCGTTTTCTGTACCAACCCAAATTCGTCCTTTGCTGTCTTCAAACAGTTTATTAATGCTATTACTGCTTAAAGTTTTTGCATCGTATGGGTCGTTTGTAAATACTTTAAAACTATAACCATCATATCTATTAAGCCCATCTTTTGTGCCTACCCAAATAAAGCCCTCTTTATCCTGCAAAATATCATATACCATTCCCTGCGATAAGCCTTGGGTGGCAGAAATGGTTTCATAACCTAAATCTGTTTGAGCATAAGACGTATGCGCATATGTAAATACATAAAGGATTAATACAAAAAATTTAATGGTAGCAAATGGCTTCATTATTTTAAACAGTAATATTTTAGTACAATTTTTTTTATTGGCGTACAGCAATTATGGATTTATTGCAATGGGGATACAATAACTAGAGAAAAAGAATAATGATTATATTTTCAAGGGGAAGAAGGAAACTGCAAAGTGCGTAAAAAATTTTAAATAAAAATTATTTATTTAATATGTATATCAAAATGGTTGATTTATCCTATTAATACACAATTTGTCCTATAAATTTGAAACAATTTCTAGCATTCAATGATTGATATATACTTTCAGTTATGTATCGGAAAGTAAAATTGTTTATTTCTAAAAAGTAATATTTAAAAGTTGAGTCAATATTATTTTATATAATTCCCCTTCGAATTCTCTGCCATCTCTACAATCTCCAACCAAAAGCAATAAACAGTGTAATGCTACTAATACAATAAATGAATCATTTATTATCCTAGCGGTAGTGTAAATACTTTTTTCTATTATGATTAATTTCTACGATTATTCCTATTTAGTATCATTATATGCTTAAAAAATACTATTTATTGGTGAATACTTACATGTTATAATTTTTTTTAAGATAGAAATTTGTATTACCAATTTGCTAGTAGTCAAAATTATCGGGGGGTAGTTTTTAACTGCAGCAAGTTGGTTTTTTAAACATGTCCATGTGCAAAATCATACATCTTCTTTAAACTATTAAACAAACTAACATGAACAACAATTTTAAATTAAAGAGAAAAAATATTTTTTTTCTCTTAATGCTTATGCCTCTTATCAGCATGGCCCAACCCAAAAATTTAATTTCCACCAATCGGGTATTTCCTAAAGTGGATAAAGTGCTTGAGTTTGAAAAAGCCATTGCTGCCCACGCACAAAAGTATCATACCGGTACGGCCTACTGGCGAGTGTTTGCCATTCAATCAGGACCAGATGCCGGGGGCTATCATATTACCGAAGGGCCAACCAGCTGGGATATAGAAGATGTAAGAGGCGATTTAGGAAACGAACATAACATGGATTGGAACAAAAGTGTGGCTATTTATTTAACAGAAAGAGGATCAACCGGCTATTCTGTTTACCAAGATTCATTAAGTACTGTAGCGCTGGGCGATTTTTCTGATAAAATAAACATTTCGCATGTTTATCCTAAAATAGGTCAAAGCGATAATGTTGTAAACATGATTAAAAAATTAAAAAAGACATGGGCTGCAGCCGGTGTTACCGTTGCAGTGTATGCTGCAAGCTCCTCAGGCCCTTCGCAATACACCCTCGTAACAAGATACAAACAAGGACTAAAGGAAAGAGCTCCAGATTTTCGTAAACCATTTAGAGAAACTTATGAAACTGTAAACGGCAAGGGTTCGTATGCGCAATACCTAAAAGACGCTGCTGAATTTTTAAATGATAGTTGGAGCGAATTACTTTTTATGCGAAAAGATTTAAGTTCTAAATAAGACTAAAATAACTTATATAAAACAAGAAGAGTTACCATCATTACTCTTCTTGTTTTTTTATCTTATAAAAAAGTTTTTTATGCAAATTACCAATACTATTTTTCTGTCAAAAAGCAGGACAATACCCTCGCTTTCCGAAAACACCATTCTGCGTTATTTTAATTTCATTGCTTTGTATTTTGCACAAGGCGTTCCCGAAGGAATGTTATTTTATGGCATACCTGCATGGATGGCCATGAATGGCAAAACACCAGGCGAAATAGCTGGCTTTGCGGTGGCTTGTGGATTGCCCTGGAGTTTTAAATTTATAGTAGCACCACTGATGGATCGCTATACGTATTTGCCCATGGGCCGCAAAAGACCTTGGGTGCTTATGGGGCAAATTGGTTTAATAGCAAGTTGTATTGCCTTGGCTTTTGTACCCGATCCATTAAATAATTTAAACCTGTTTATGGCAGCAGGTTTTGTGGTATCGTTCTTTGGCGCTTTTCAGGATGTGGCTACCGATGGTATGGCTGTTGATATGATTCCAATAAGCCAGCAGGCACGTGCCAATGGGTTAATGTGGGGCTCAAAAATTATTGCCATTTCTACTACGCTTGCATTAGGAACCTGGTTGCTAAATAAATACGATTTTACCACTTCCATTCTGATGCTTGCGGCAATGATAGGTACTATAATGCTGGTGCCAATATTTTTTAGAGAACGGCAAAATGAAAAAATATTGCCTTGGACAAAAGGTGCTGCATCTGCCGATACTAAAAAAATGCAACTGACAAGTTGGGGTAGTATTTTCAAATCTTTACACAGGGTTTTCAAGTTGCGTAACTCTGTATTGCTTGCCTGCATACTATTTATTGCACAAGGCTCGTATAATTATATAGAAACTTTACTTTCCATTTTTACAGTACAAGAATTAGGATGGACGAATGTATCATACTCACAATATTACTCCAGTGCTACCCTCATAGGCGGTATTAGCGGAATGATTATCGGAGGATATTTAATAGACAAATTTGGTAAAAAAAGAATGATGGGCCTTTATTTTATTGGCATGGTGATGATTACCGCTGCATTATCTTATTTTAAAATTTACTGGGTGAACACTACGTTCATTTACAGTTACATGATCATGTACAATATGCTTTACACCTTTTCGTGCATAGGCATTTTTGCAATTGCCATGCAATGCTGCTGGAAAAAAGTTTCGGCTAGTCAGTTTACATTATATATGACGATAGCAAACCTTGGGCGTATTGCATTAGCAGCATTGATTGGCCCAATAAAAGCAAATTTTAATTGGCAGATTGCCCTTTTTGCCTTTGCCATTATGATCATACTTGCATTTGTTTTACTACAATTTTTAAATATCAATAAACAAGCACAACGAGTAGTTGATTTGGAAACTATTGATGCAGAAAAACAAATGCCAATGGCTAATTAATTAATGTAACCACGCCGGCGTTCTTGTCTCACGAATGCAAGTAAGCGTTTGTGATAACCGAAATCTAAGGCATGCGGCAAAATCAAAAATTAAAGTTGACTAACAATTTAAAACGGAGCAAGCCGAAAACCGAATAGAGTAGGCAATAAACATTTAATTAAATTGAAATGAAAAAAACAATCCTTCTTGTTACTTACGTTTCATGCGTAGTACTATTTACTTCTTGCCAGGAAGCAGAAAAAAATGAAACCCCGGTACAAACAACTACAGTAGCCGAACCGGCAAAGCCTGATCTGGCACAAATTCGTACAGAAATAGTTGCAATTGAAAATGCTTGGGCCACTGCACAGAATGCAAAAGATATAAATGCCCTTATGGCCTTGTATGCAGATGATGCCGTGAGTATGCCAGATGGTGAACCAATGATTTCAGGTAAAGCCGCTATCCAAAAAAAGCAGGAAGCCGATTTCGCTAAACCATCTCCGTATGCCAGCATTGCTTTTGAAACGATGGATGTATATGCACAAGGTAATGTGGCAACCGAAGTAGGAAAATCAATGTACAAAGATGCCGCAGGTAAAACAACTGGAGGCGGAAAGTATATCGCCGTATATGAAAAACGTGATGGCAAATATTTATGTATCCGAGAAATTTACAACAAGGATTCAAAGTAAATAACAAGTAAAACAGGCGGCATATACTGTCGCTTGTATTTTTCATGGCAATACTTTCTTCATACTGATGATTTGAATGTGCTGCCGGGTAATCCTACTTACTTCGCAGCTGCGCCTCGGCCCCTTTAGGACATTGGTGAGAAGCAGAAATAAATAAAACATAAAAGTCAAAATCTTATTAGAACATTTATTTTAAAAAACTAAGAAAATGAATAACGAAAAAAATGCAAAAACAATTGAAAGTCTCTACGCTGCCTTTGCCGTTGGCGATATGCCAACAGTTCTCGCAGGCTTAGATGAAAAAGTAGTCTGGAACGAAGCGGAAGGAAATATATATGCTGATGGAAATCCTTATATAGGACCGCAGGCAGTTTTAAATGGCATTTTTTCTCGCATTGGTGCAGACTATGAATATTTTAATCTGGCTAATATTGAATTGCACGAAATGTCTAACAATAAAGTGCTTGCCACTTTACGCTACCGGGCCAAATTAAAGAATAATGGTGCGATTTACGATGCCCAAGTAGCCCATCTCTGGACACTTGAAAACGAAAAAATAATAGGTTTTCAGCAGTACTTAGATACTAAGAAAGTAGCAGATGCAATAGCCCAATAATTATAGAAAAAAGGGTAAGCAGAGAACCGTTCCTCAGCCTGCGTTCGTGACTCACGAATGCAAGGCGTGGTTAGTAAGACACCAATTAAGGCGTGGAATAATTTATTAAAATATTAAATCAAAAAATGCAAGCTGTCATTTCCAAAACCAGAATTGAATCAATAGATATTGTAAGAGGCCTCGCAATGATTATTATGGCATTAGACCATGTGCGTGACTTTTTTCACAGCGAAGCATTTACGGATGATCCGCTCAATTTGGCAACCACTACTCCTTTACTTTATTTCACCAGATGGATTACACATTTTTGTGCACCTATCTTTGTATTTCTTTCAGGAACCTCTATTTATTTACAGAGCTTACGTAAAACAAAAAGAGAACTTAGTTCTTTTTTAATCAAACGGGGATTGTGGTTGATTTTTGTTGAATTTGTAATCATTTCCTTTTCATGGTCATTTGATCCATTTTATCATTTTATTTATCTGCAGGTTATTTGGGCTATCGGTATCAGCATGGTTTTGCTCGGTTTTCTTATTCACCTCCCGTACAAAATTATTTTAGCGCTTGGACTCATTATTGTTTTTGGCCACAACCTGTTAGATATACCGGAAGCTGCACCCGGCTTTAAAGCAGGTTTTTGGTGGGATTTTTTGCATCATGCAAAGTGGTCTGATTTTACTTTTGCACCCAACCGTCATTTGATCATCATCTATCCTTTTGCAGCATGGACAGGAGTAATGATGCTGGGTTACTGTGCAGGCATTTTCTATACCTCTACCTATGCTGCGGAACAGCGACAAAAAATAATCTTCAGAACAGGCATTGCACTTATTATACTATTTGTTGTGCTGCGTTTTATCAATATTTATGGTGATCCGGTTTCATGGACTACACAAAAAAACAGTTTCTATACTTTTCTGTCGTTCCTTAACTTGAATAAATACCCGCCTTCATTATTGTACCTGTGTATTACCATTGGGCCTGGCTTGTTATTACTATCCGTTACGGAAAACGTAAAAAACCGCTTTACCAGAACGTTGGTAGTTTTTGGCCGCACTGCTTTTTTCTATTACATCATTCACTTTTTCCTCATCCACTTATTGTTGGCTATTGCATTTTATGCACAAGGTCATTCCACCCAACAGGCAATTGATTCCATGAAGAACTTGCCGTTCCTCTTTGCAATACCGGGGCGAGGGTTTGGGCTGGCAGGAGTGTATGGCGTTTGGGCGTTTACAATTGTGTTATTATTTCCATTATGCAAATGGTACGATCAATATAAAACCGCTAACAAAGAAAAATGGTGGCTGAGTTATTTGTAAAATTTAAAACCAAAACTAAACATTACCAAAACCCACATCAATGGAACTTATCAACTCACTGCTTGCAATTAATTACAATTATATCATTATTGGATTAATGGTGCTCTTTTATTCACTTGAACAATTGATCGGCAATCAATTCAACTTTACCTCAGCATGCTTTCGTGTCTTGCGAATGCAAGGTGTGGTTCGTGAGACCCGAACTAACCCAATAGCTCTTTTTATTTTTCTGCAAACGAAAATGAAAATATTAATTTAGTACTGTTTGAAATTAAATAATGCATCATCTTAAACCGCATACACTTCAGTACAAGAAAATAAAAAAAATGAAAAAAAGTATTTTAATTATCTGCATTTTTTTATCACAGCAAATCAATGCACAATCCTATCAAAAAATACATCGCAAAGCCATTGTAGTAGATACACACAATGATATTCTGATGCAGGCTGCTGACAGGGGAACGGTATTTGACCAGGACCTTACCGGTAAAACACATAGTGATCTTGCCCGTTGGAAAAAAGGCGGACTCGATGTACAGATTTTTTCAGTGTATTGCGATGGCGGCCTAAAAAATGCCTATGCTTATGCCAACAGAGAAATGGATAGTCTTGATGCAGTAGTGGCACGCAACCCAGGCAAGATAGTAAAGGTTGCCAGCTATGCGGAACTGATGAATGCAACGAAGCATCATAAGATTGCTGCTCTGTTTGGTGTAGAAGGCGGCCACATGATAGAAGATGATCTTGCAAAATTAGAAGCGCTTTACAAACGTGGCGCAAGATATTTAACGCTCACACATAACACTGCTCCATCGTGGGCTACCAGTGCAGCGGATGAAACCACTAAACCAAACTTACCAAACAAGGGATTGAACGAGTTTGGCAGACAGGTAGTGCAGCGTATGAACTTACTTGGTATGATGATAGATGTGAGCCACTCCGGCGATCAAACATTTTGGGATGTAGTTAAACTAAGCACCAAACCCATTATTGCTTCACATAGTTCAGTGTACAGTCTTGTTCCGCATCGCCGTAATTTAAAAGATGACCAAATAAAAGCCATTGCAAAAAACGGCGGTGTCATTCAAATAAATTTTCACCCAGGTTTTATCGACAGCAGCTTTGGTATTAAAGAAGAGGCTTTTTTAAAAAGGTACAAATCAGAAAGTGATTCTCTTTTAAAAAGCGGTATGGATGAATGGTACATGATGACTTTTCTGTATAAAAAATATACAGCAGAAGCAGAGCCAATGCGGCCGCCTTTATCTATGCTTATAGATCATATTGATTACATCGTAAAATTAGCAGGTGTAGATTATGTTGGCCTGGGATCCGACTTTGATGGCATCAATCTTACGCCACAGCAGTTAGACGATGTTACAGGCTATCCGTTAATTACAAAAGCATTGGTAGAAAAAGGGTACAGCAAAAAAGACATCAATAAAATTTTAGGAGGAAATTTATTGAGAGTATTAAAAGCCAATGAAGTAAAATAAAACGTCTGTTTCTATTCACACTCAAACCAAAGCCGACTATACATGGCAACCCAAAAAGCGGATGAAAGATTAAAAAGGATGTTACGTGTATGAGGCTTGCTCTTCCTATTGTAAATGATGGAGTATTATATAGGATCATTTGAGTCCGTAAAAGAAAAGTCGGTTTTAATTAATAACGGTTGGTATTAAAATTATAATTATGAAAAAAACATTCCTGTTTCTGTTTAGTATTTTATTTACAACATTACTACATGCACAAGAAAGTGTAACCGGTACATTTTCGTTTAACCATTTAGCCTTATCTGTAAAAGATGCAAATCGCTCTGTTGATTTTTATACAAAGGTTTTTCAGTTAAAAGAAATTACCAACCGCTCTGGTATCGACGGCATTAGATGGATATCTTTGGGTGAAGGAAAAGAATTGCATTTGATATCGCTTTTAAAAGAACCGGTCGTTATTAATAAAGCGGTGCACCTTGCATTAGCAACAAAAGATATTGATGCATTTGTAATACGTTTAGCATCTATGAAGATTGTCTATTCTGACTGGTCAGGTAAACCCAATACCGTTAATGAAAGAGCCGATGATGTAAAACAAATTTACCTGCAAGACCCTGATGGTTATTGGATTGAAGTTAATAACATCGATGCAGCAAAATAAAAAAATACTTCAACGCCAACTTTTGTGTCTTACGAATGCAACCCCATAAACGTGGCCTCAAATTGTAAGAACCATTGCGTTAGGCTTAGAAAAGTAGAAAATAATTTCTGAATGTTTTTATAGCAAGAATGATTAATGTAATTTATTTTTCAACCTCATTTTGCATTTTATTAATTCCATTGCTTTACCATTTTGAAAGAAATTTTACTCATTTAAACAATCGTGTAATAAAAAATGCTGTTCGAATTATTTGTAAAAACGATAACTTGTTTCTCACAATTAAAAAATATGAAAAAAAATATCTTCTCCATTTTACTTGTACTAATCTGCAGTAACTCTTTTGCTCAAAAAAATAACTCTACAAAAGCGAATGATGTTTTAAAATCTGAATCTGCAACATCCATACAAGCAGGTTATGATGCGTATAAAAAAATTGCGCTAAGCATTTGGGATTATGCAGAGCTTGGGTATAAAGAAAACAAGAGCACATCTCTATTACAAAAGACTTTAAAGGATAATGGCTTTGCGGTAGAAGCCGGTATAGCAGGTATGCCCACTGCCTTTGTAGCCACATATGGTAGCGGCTCTCCGGTTATTGCCATTCTCGCAGAGTATGATGCGTTACCTGGTTTATCGCAAGATAATTCACCCACTAAAACATCTATTGCAAATAAAACGAGTGCACATGCTTGCGGACATCATTTGTTTGGTACAGGCTCAGTAGCTGCAGGTATTGTAATAAAAAAATTATTGGATGCCGGAAAAATAAAAGGAACGATTAAAGTTTTTGGTTGCCCTGCCGAAGAGGGTGGTAGTGGAAAAGTGTATATGGTAAGAGAAGGATTGTTTAATGGTGTAGATATAGTTTTGCACTGGCATCCGAGCGATAATAATTCGGTAACTTATACAAGTGCCTTGGCCAATAAATCTGCTAAGTTTAGGTTTTATGGTATTGCATCGCACGCATCTGGTTCGCCCGAGCAGGGCCGTTCGGCCTTAGATGCAGTGGAGGCAATGGATAATATGGTGAACATGATGCGGGAACATATTCCACAGGAAACCCGCATACATTATGTAATAACCAATGGTGGAAAAGCACCCAATGTAGTACCTGAGTTTGCAGAGGTATATTATTATGTACGCAACCCTGAAAAAACACTGGCAGTATCTATTTTTGATAGAATAACAAAAGCAGCGGAAGGCGCAGCATTAGGAACAGATACAAAAATGAATTATGAAATTATAGGAGGCACTCACGATTTGCTTATCAATAAAACGCTTGCATTAAACATGCAAAGTAATTTGGAAAAGGTAGGTGGCGTAACTTATACTGCAGATGAACTTGTTTTTGCTAAAAAGTTACAAGAAAGTTTTATGGGCACAGCCACACCAATAGATTCCGCAGCTATTGTAAAAGCAATACACATTGAAAAAAATCAAGGC
>JANPIF010000030.1:0-1497 GCA_031424845.1 Ferruginibacter sp. | reverse complement strand
ATTGCTTCCACCGTACTCTTCATAGGCATGGCATTGGCGGCCATTAATTCATTCCCAAAAAAGTTGGTATCAGCACCTGTTGCTATAACCAATTGGTCATATTCAAAATCGCCAATATCAGTAATAACTTTATTTTGATTGTGTGCAATTTCTTTTACACAAGCCATGTAAAAGCGCACATTACTGCTGTTGTGAAAAACCTTGCGAAGTGGGAAAGAAATATTGCTGGCATCTAAACCTGCTGTGGCTACCTGATAAAACAATGGTTGAAACTGGTGATAGTTAAACCTGTCCAGTAAGGTAATTTCAAAACCTGCTCTGTTATTTAATTCTCTAGCTAACCTTAGTCCTCCAAAGCCGCCACCGATTATAACTAGTTTCATAAATGAAAATTTATATTGCAAAGATATAGAATTTTCAATAAATATTGAAAATTCAGAATTAATAAAGCATTCTTACTTTCCTTGACCCTTTTACGCCTCTCAATAATTCAAGTGCATTTTTGCTAAGGCTTTTATCAAGATCTAAAACCACGTAACCTATAGTTTCATTTGTCTTCAAATATTGACCCAAAATATTTATGTTATTTTTACTTAGCAATGTGTTTATGCTACTTAATACACCAGGTACATTGTTGTGTATATGCAATATGCGGTGAGCCCCTTCCTGAGGTGGCAATGCAAGCGCAGGAATACTGTGAGATCCTGTACTGATTCCTTTCTCTAAATAATTAAATAATTTTGCACTTACATCTAACCCAATATTATTTTGTGCTTCCTGTGTACTGCCACCAATGTGCGGGGTTAAAATAACGTTTGGTAAATCCTGCATTTCAGATTGAAAAGGATCTCCATTTTTTTCAGGTTCTACCGGAAAAACATCAATTGCAGCTCCTCCTATTTGTCCGCTCAATATGGCTTTTCTTAAAGCCCTTAAATCAATTACAGTACCTCTTGCATAATTTAAAATTATTGCACCTTGTTTGCAATAAGAAAGAGTTTGTTTATTGATGATATTTTGTGTAGTAGATATTTCAGGAACATGTAGCGTAATTATATCTGCACGCTGCATTAAATCTTTTAATGATTTACTGTCAGATGCATTACCCAACGGCAACTTGGTTTCGGCATCATAAAAAATAACTTTCATGCCAAGTGATTCTGCCAATACACTTACCTGACTACCTATATTTCCATAACCAATAATACCAATTGTTTTACCTCTTAATTCGTGGCTACCGCTTGCATCTTTCATCCACTTTCCTTCATGGGCAGCTTTATTTTTATCAACTATTTTTCTGATAAGCATAATGGAAGATCCAATTACCAATTCTGCTACACTTCTTGTATTGCTATACGGAGCATTAAAAACAGCTACACCATTTGCTGATGCTGCCTCTAGATCTACCTGGTTTACGCCTATACAGAAGCAGCCTATTGCCTGTAACTTAGTAGCAGCTTCCAATACAGCAGCGGTTATTTGTGTTTTACTTCTTAT
>JANPIF010000029.1:0-1678 GCA_031424845.1 Ferruginibacter sp. | reverse complement strand
GCTGCACAAATTGAGCAATACGCAAATTTGCCTGGTGGGGGATAAGCAAATTAATATCTGTTGATTTTAAATTATTTTTTTCCAAAGCCTCTATAATAACTTCCGGAAACTTTACGATTGCTTTTTTAAAAACTGCAGGTCCATCCATGATAGGAAAATTTTGTCCGTTTTCTAACATAGCATGACTCATAAACATTTCGCCACGGGGTGCTTCATCAAAATCTGCTAACTTTTCTTTTAACCAATGGTTTGCATGTGTGCCGGGGTTAGGCATCGCTAATATTTCTGCACTTTCACCATCGCTGTGTAAGTGTGTGCTTAAAATTCCCTGTGCTTCGGTTGGTTGCAAAACCACTGCACCTGCACCATCTCCAAATATAACAGAGATGTTTCTGCCACGGGTACTAAAGTCTAAACCGAAAGAATGCTTCTCACTTGCAACCAATAAAATATTTTTATACATGCCAGTTTTTATAAACTGGTCTGCTACAGAAAGTGCATAAACAAAACCGCTGCATTGGTTGCGAATATCCAATGCACCAATTTCTTTCATCTTCATTGCTCGTTGTACGAGCACACCACAACCGGGAAAATAATAATCAGGGCTAAGGGTAGCGAAGATGATAAAATCAACATCCTGTGCTGTAATGCCTGCACGCTGTAATGCAATCTCAGCGGCTTTTACGCCCATAGTGGTGGTGGTTTCTTCTGTGCGGTGTGCATACCTGCGTTCTTGTATGCCAGTGCGCTCCTGTATCCATTCATCACTTGTTTCTATGTAAGCGGTAAGGTCATTATTGGTAACAATATTTTCAGGAACATACATCCCGATTCCTGCTATTTTTGTATTGAACATGATTTATAATTTGGTTGGGCAAATTACAATAAATGTGTGGGATATGAAACGGTTTCAATTGCAACGAAAAAATAGAAATATTATTTAACAGTATCCTTTTGCGGCGCATTTAACGAACTCCACAACATATCTTTTAATTGTAATAAATTATAACCAGTGATTGAGGAGAAAAATATGGAGGTTATATTTTGTGGCAATTCTTTTTTAATAGCTTCCCGCAATTCTTCATCCAGCATATCTGCTTTGCTGATAGCAATGACAAAATCTTTCTGCAGCATTTCAGGATTGTATTGCTCCAACTCATTTCTTAATATTTCAAACTCTTTTTTATGGTCTACACTGTCTGCAGGTATTACAAACAGTAAAATAGAGTTTCTTTCAATATGGCGAAGAAAGCGATGACCTAATCCTTTACCCTCTGCTGCACCTTCAATTATACCGGGTAGATCAGCTATACAAAAACTTTTACCATCTCTGTATTCTACCATGCCAAGTTGGGGTACCAATGTGGTGAAAGCATAATCAGCTATTTTGGGTTTGGCTGCTGTAACTACAGATAATAAAGTTGATTTACCTGCATTGGGAAAACCTACCAAACCTACATCTGCCAATACTTTCAGCTCGAGTGTTCTTATGCCTTCCATGCCATCTTCGCCGGGTTGAGCATATTCTGGTGCTTGGTTGGTAGCAGTTTTAAAGTTACTGTTTCCTAATCCGCCCCGGCCCCCCTTTACCCAAATTACTTCCTGGCCGTCTTCTAATATTTCCACTTCTTTTTTACCTGTCTCTTCATCTTTGGCAATGGTACCCAGCGGCACTTCA
>JANPIF010000028.1:0-19020 GCA_031424845.1 Ferruginibacter sp. | reverse complement strand
TTTTCATTTAAAAATGCCTTTGCAATTAAGCAAAGGCATTCACAATTTTATTTTAAAAATTAGTCTCCTCTTCCTTCTAAAGTAGTAAGCGCAGAAATTTCTTTGCCAGATAATGCTATGTTGTAAACCCTAAATTCATCTATCATACCTGTATAATTAAGCATCCAAGGTTCCGGGTTGTTAAAAGGTGCACCTGAATGGTTCATGATACCACCAATTACAAAACGTTTTGGATCTTTAAAATTTAGATCGCCAAGCTTTACTCCTGTTGCACCGCCGCCACTTGCAAATCTATCTTCCATACCAGGAGGCAAACCATGTTTAGAACCATTGATATATAAAGCAGCTTTTGAAGTGCTTGCATCATAAGTCCACACTATGTGCTTCCAATTATTATACATATTATCTGGTCTAAATTCGTTGAATGGCTCTATCCAATGCTCTGTATTTGCAACACCATTTTTTTCAAAATGTAATTTCATAAACATTTTGTCTGTTTGTGAAGCAGGATTTTGTCCTTCAATCAGCATAAATAAATTGCCCCAAAATGAGCCATCATTTTTACCCAATCCAAAAACACATTGAGCCCCACCATCATGATAAATGGCATTGATCCACATGCTAATCGTAAAACTTTTTAAAGTAGCAATTGGACCAGCTTCTTCGTATTTAATAAACCCAGTAGTAGATCCTTTGTACGCTTGTCCTTTCTTTCCTGCTGCAAAAGATGTAGTACCCATAGCCACTCCACCTGTTACATTATTTTTTGCATCTGCTATAGATCCATTAAAGGGAAAAAAAGCAACAAGGTTGGCAGGAGCTACTTCTGCTGAAGCTTTAAATCCACCGGCCACTGGCGGCACATCTCCTGCAGGAAAATCATCTGACCTATCTGTTTTTGTGCAGGATGTAATTGCACCTGCAAACATAAAAGCTACTGCTATTTTTAAATGCATCGTTTTCATTTTTTTGGTTTTTATATTTTTAATAATTTGGATTTTGTGTAATTCTTCCACCACTAAAATCTCTTTGTATTTGTGGTATAGGAAACAATTCATGTTTGCCTGCTACAAACGGTTTGCCATGTGCTATCATTACAGTTGCTGCTCTGTTTGTTCTTACCAAATCGAAAAAACGATCCGCTTCCATAGCCAATTCAACTCGTCTTTCTTTTAAAACATCGTTTACTGTAGCTGTAGTAGTTGTTAATCCTGCTCTTGATCTTACTCTGCTTAATGGTGTTAATGCATTTAAACCAAGTTGTGCTGCAGCTTCTGCATTTATTAATAACACTTCTGCAAATCGAATGATGCGTATATTTTTTGGTTTGTTGTCTTTATCTCCTATGCCATTGCAAGCTTTGGTTTCTAAAAACGGACTGTGGTACGCTTTGTAATTGTAACGCTCATTGGTAACAGCAGGTTGAGAAGGTATGGTAAAACCATCCCAAAGAACTGTAGGACCTGCATTGCTTGTAAAAATAATCGTAGCATTTCTTCTTACATCTCCTGCTTCATAAGCACTGGCCAAATTTGCGGTAGGTGTATTTAAACCAAAGCCTAAATCGCCGGCATCATATAATTGTCCTCCTACTGTTTGTGCAGGAAAAGCACCTCGTGGTCCCTGAAAATTGCTGTAATTTGGATTTACAGCACAACCACCAGTTGCAGGATTTGCAGCACCAGTTTGTACTTCAAAAATAGATTCTGAATTATTGTTTCCTACTTCTCTAAACACATTTGCATAATCTGCTCCCAAACTATATTTGTTTGAGTTGATAACCGCTAATGAAGCGTCGTATGCCAGCTGGTATTTTTGCTGGTACAAATACACTTTTGATAATAATGATTGTGCAGCACCTTTTGTAGCACGACCTACCTGAGAACCTGCTGCACCTTTTTCCGGCAAATTGGATACACCGTACAACAAATCATCCACTATTACCTGGTAAATTGCTTCCTTGGTTGCCCTTGTTTGAAACTCATCTGCATTTGCTTCTGATGCATCTGGCACTCTAATTAATTTAGGAACACCACCAAACATTCTTACCAAATTAAAATAGAAATAACCTCTTAAAAAACGTACTTCCCCAATCAATCTTTTTTTAGTTGCTTCTGCATACGTTCCTGCTTCTAATACATTTAACGCCTGGTTAATTCTGTTGATGCCTTTGTAATGCTCTGTCCACAAATCGTTGAATATTCCAGTGTTAGGTGTATAAGTAAAAGCATCTAATTCGTTGCCGCCAAAGCCCGGATCTGTAGCGGTAGAACCTTTGTCAGAATCATCGGAAGTTACATCTGCTGCTATCACGAATTTTAACCCCACAGTGCCTTGTGAGTAGAGGGAATTGTATGCACCTGTTACCAATTTATCGGCAGCCGCAGGGTCTATCAACGCTTGTTCTACCGTTAAGGCACCTTGTGGTGGTACATCTAAAAAATCTTTCTTACAACCCGTGCCCACGGCGGCAATGAAGAGCGTAAAAAAACTTAGTTTAAAAAATATTTTATACATGTTACATGAATTTATTGTTGTAAAAATTAAAACCCAACGTTTACGCCTATGGCAAAAGTTCTTGTAGTAGGATATGTGTTTCCATCTACACCAGAATCCAATACATTTACCGTTTGCACTTCTGGTGAAAAACCACTGTATGGTGTAATGGTAAATAAATTTTGAGAAGTTACATACACCCTAAAATTGGTGAATTTACTTTTAGCCAATGTTGCAGAAGGAATGGTATAACCTATACTTAAATTATTCATTCTTAAAAAATCTCCTGACTCTAAAAAGTATGTGGATGCTTCTTCTGCATTTAAATTTGCTCTTGGTACACCGCCATTTGGATTGTTTGGTGTCCACCTATTTTTGGCCACATTAGCTTCAATATTATCTGTAGGTTGTAATCCTCTTACTGCTTTTTTAGCATTGTATATTTTTGCACCGGCAGTACCATACACTCCCATGCTCATATCAAAAGCTTTGTAACTTAATGTACCATTTATGCCATAAGTAATATCTGGCTGATAAGACCCAAAATATGCACGATCAAGGTTGTCAATTTTACCATCGGGCTTTCCATTGAGGCCAGATATATCTCTGTAGATTAAATCTCCGGCACGTGCGTTGGGTTGTGCAGATGCATCGATTTGTGCCTGGTTTTGAAATATGCCAATGTTTTCTAATAAGAAATAACTTGCAATTTCTCTACCGTTGTCTGTTTTTGTAACTTGGAAATTTCCTGCCTGTCCTGCGCTTATGGGCTGACCGCCATTTAATTTTTCAATGTTGTTTTTATTATGAGAAATGTTTCCACCTATAGAATAATTCCAGTTGGTAGCAATTTTATCATTCCAGTTTAAAGCCAATTCAACTCCTTTATTAGAGATGGTGGTAGCATTTGTTATATAAGATGGATCAGGAAAAATACCTGGCAATCCAATATTAATTAATGCATCTTTTGTTTTTTTAGAATAGTAATCAACCGTTCCATTTAATCTGTTTTTCAACATGGTAAAATCCAATCCAAAATCAACTTCATTGGTAGTTTCCCATTTGATATTTTTATCTACTATCTGGTCAAATACAATTCCCTGACTAAGATTACCACCAAAATAATATGGCACACCTATGTTTGCCACCTGGGTATATTGCCCTGCTCCAATGTTATCATTTCCTTTTAAACCGTAGCTGGCTCTTAGTTTTAAAGCATTGAACAATTGTTGATCTGCCATAAAATCTTCATTGGTAATATTCCAACCAAGTGCAATGGATGGAAAATAACCCCAACGATTGTCTTTGCTAAAATTGGAAGTAGCATCTGCTCTAAAAGTAGCGGTTAACAAATATTTATTATCAAATGCATAATTTACTCTACCTAGATAAGAAAGACGAGTGCGTTTAGCTACACCATCATCTTGTATAGCTCGGGTAGAAGGCGTACCTGCACCTACATACCATTGATTCATATTTTCAGGAACATCTCTTGCGCTAGCCAATAACCCAGTTGCTTTATCTCTTTGTGCTACAAACCCAACCAATGTAGTAATGGCGTGTTTGTTTATTACTTTGTTATAGGTAGCAGTATTATCCCAAATTAATTTTGAGCCATTTACTTTAGCCAAAGTAAGGGTAGAGTTTGGGTTTGACTGGTTACCACCCAATGTGGTGAATGTAGTGCTATCACTTAAATACCTGTATGCATAACTGGTAGAATTTACATCGTCTTTTTCAAAATTAATAGCTGAACGAAGTGTAATATCTTTTATTGGTTTTACATCAAAAGCAAAATTACCCTGTATTTTATTTGCTAAAACTTTATTGTAATTCTTATCAATATTTAGCAATGGATTGGCCACGTTTGCACCATTAACACCAGATGTATTTCCAAACAAATTACCTTTTCTTCCTTCTACCAATGGTGAGGCTCTGTAAGCATCGCCAAAGGCACTAAACTGTCCACCTCTTGCATCTCCACCAGTATAAGATAATTGAGAACTAAATTTTACTTTAGGTGTAAAACTATATTCTGTATTTGATCTTACTGTGTATCTGCTGTATTTGCTGTTTTCTAAAATACCTTCTTCGTTTAAATAACCTCCACTTAAAAAATACAAAAATTTATCGCTTCCGCCACTTGCAGAAAGGCTATGGTTTGTTTGAAAAGCAGTTCTCAAAATCTCATCGTACCAATCTGTATTGTTTCCTTTTAAAGAAGATGCCGGTATGAGTTCCGAGCCGCTTCCGTAAAATAAACTTGCTTCATTTAGGTATCCAGCATATTGTTTTTCGCCTGCCATGTCCACCAAATTAGCTGCTTCTCTTATACCGGAATTTCCATTGTATGAAAATATGGTTTTGCCGTTTCTTCCTTTTTTTGTGGTAATAATTATCACACCATTTGCACCACGCACACCATATATAGCTGTGGCAGATGCATCTTTCAATACATCAAATGTTACAATATCGTTGCTGTTGATGTTTCTTATATCATCTGTAAGCACACCATCTACTACATACAAAGGGTTAGCTCCTGCCAATACAGAACCTGTACCTCTTATCCGTACTGTAGGCAAAGCATTTGGCTCGCCAGAAGTAATTATTTGTACACCCGAAACTTTACCCTGTATAGCTTGGGTAGCAGTTTGTACAGGTTGCATAGCTATATCTGCACCTCTTACACTTGCTACAGCACCAGTTACATCTTTTTTTCTTTGTGTACCATATCCGACCACAACCACCTCTTCAATTAATTTTGTTGCACTTCTTAAAACTACATCAATAGTAGTACGTGAGCCTACAACTACTTCTTCATTTTCGTAGCCTACAGAAGAAAATTGTAAAGTTGCGCCGTCGGGAACTGTTATGGAGTAAGAACCATCGTTGGTACTGGAAGTACCGGTTGAAGATCCTTTAATCCGTACAGAAACTCCAGGTACAGGCTCGCCATTGCTATTGGTTATTTTACCGGTAACAGTAATGACTATATCAGCTACATTATTAGAACGAATAGCTACCAGATTATTGTCTAACTCTACATAACTTAGATTGGTACCGGCAAAAAGTTCTTTAAGAACATCTTTAATAACTGCTTTATTAAAAGACACAGAAACTTTTTGTTTTAACTCTTTTAAACCACTGTTATACACAAAACGAAAATCGCCTTGCTTTTCAATGGCTGAAAGTACTTTTACAATTTCTTTGTTTGCTGCATTTAGTGTGATGGTTTGTGCGCTGGCACCTGCAAAAGAGTGGAAGCTGCAAAAAACAATTAGAATCAAGGACAGTTTCATAATTATTAATGGCTTTTTTAGGGCACATACTGCCCCGGCAATCGTTATACTTTTTTTCATATATTTATATTTTAGTAGTGTTTGTTTGGTGCTGATATAAGTTTTAGTCGGCCTACTATCAACGCCTTGTATGCTTTACTACAGCGGGGAATGGTAAAACATTTCCCGTATTTAATTTATGAAGTGTTTGTAAAATTATTTTCTTTCATTTCTTTATTTTATTTGGTAATAGTAATGGTATCGTTTGTTGTTTTATAATTAAACCTTGTAGTGTATTGCAATGCTTTTAGTGCCTGCTGAATGGTTTCTTTTTCAAAAATGCCGGTGAGTAATTCTTTTTTAAGCTGTTCGTTTTTTATTACAATTGTTACACTATACCAACGCTGCATTTTTGATGCCACATCTTCTAATGACTCATTTGTAAATACCAGTTTGTTTTGCACCCAACCTGTTTCTACAATTTCATTGTTGGATGGATAAAGTGTTAAATGGCTAAGTTCAATAATTGGTTTATATTCCTTACTGGTTTTATTTGAAGAGGTTTCAGTAGTTTTTTTAGCCGTTATAGCCTTATCATTCATAATAATAAGCTTCTCATTTGGCTTCATTATTATTTTATCTTGCCTACCATCCACAGATACTTCCACACTCCCATGTATTAAACTGGTTTCGGTAGTTTTTTCGCCGGGGTAGCATTTTACATTAAACACGGTACCCAATACTTTAATATCCATTTTAGCGGTATGAATAATAAAGGGTTTTGCTTTATTTTTTACCACATCAAAATATGCTTCGCCGGTTAATGAAACTTCTCTTATTTCATTTCCAAAATTTTTATTGTCGTAGGTAAGTTTACTACTGCTGTTAAGCCAAACAGTTGTACCATCGGGTAGTTGAATTTTTGTACGGGAACCTTTTTTTGTACTTACCTCACTTTTTGCAATAGTATTTGCAAGGGAAGTGCTACTGATTTTATTTAGGTAAATAGCAACTGACGCTACTGATACAAGGAATATACAGGTGGCCGCTAAAAATAACAGCCGCCTTTTCTTAGGGATATATTCCTGTTTTTCAAGGGTGAGTGATCCTGTTTCGGTATGATTACTTTCTAAATAAAATCCTTTTTTTTGTAATATTCCTGTATGCAGATGAAAGGTTGCTTCTAAAAATTCTGCCTCATCAGTATCATGAGGAAGTTGCCAAAACTCCTGTACAAATTGTGCAGACAACTCCATATCCGGATGATTATTTAATAATTCATCCAACTCCATTAATTCGGCTTCAGTAGCTTCTCCTGATAATTTACGGGACATTAAAGCCCAAATTCTGTCTCTTTGCATAATTGGTATAATATGATAGATACAAAAAGAAAAGAATTCCCCTACAGAACGAAAAAATTATTTTGCGGAAGGTTTGTTAGCGGGAAGGTTTAGAACCGATGCTATCTTTATTAATGCTGTGGAAAGCTGGTTATCTATTGTTTTTACACTAATGGCTAATAGTTCCGCAATTTCTTTATATTTTAATTTATCTTCTTTAGCCAGCTTAAATATTATTTTACATTGAGGTGGCAATTGCTCAACAGCAGTTTCTATTTTTTTTATTTGCTCGGCATTTATCAAACATGTTTCAGCATCTGGTTCTACACTTACCATTTCTACAGAAAGCTCATCTAAAGAAAGAATTTTTCTTTTTTGAGTTTGCTGAAATTTTCTTAGAGAAGCATTTCGCACACTTATATATATGTACATTTTCAGGTCTACAATTTCCTGTAATTTTTTTCTTTTCGCCCATATTTCTACAAACACATCGGATACTATTTCCTCTGCATATTCTTTAGATTTTACAATAGCATAGGAAAAATTTTTTAATGGTAAAAATAACAGAAAGAATAATTTCTTATAAGCAATAGCGTCTTCATAAACTGCAATTCTCTGTTGCAGATCGGCAATATCATTAGAGTTTAAATTATCTTTTTTAGGCATAATAACAACACAATCGTACCCAAATGTAACAATTTAAATACCAAATTATATTGCGTAATAACTATATTAGAATATATATAATTAAGCTAGACAATAACCTGGGGTGTTATAGACAGAAAACTTTTTTTAAATGCTATGATCAAAAATTTCCTTTCTTTTCAAAAAACCATTTTGCTAAGGCAGCATATTTAAATTTTTTACCGGGCATTTGTTGGTTGAGGTAATAATTTTCCTGGGTAATTTTTTTAGAAATGTAATTTTCTGATCTATCAAAACCTGCATTGTAAACGGTAGCATAATATTGCAGCCTTTCAATGTTGTTGGTAAATTTTTTGTGCTTATATGTTTCCTTACATATTAATACAAATGCTGTTAAATAAACCAATTGCCAATTGTCATCTTCTAACCTTTCTAATCTTTCGGCTCTTATACTTTCTGCATCAGTGTTTGTGTAAGCAAGTTGTAATTCTTTATAAGTGTTATCGGGCAAAAGTTGTTTCACTTTTTCTTCTACATGCACTGCAAAACTTGGTTTCATTTGAAATAAGCCGATTGAAAAATTGGCATAATCTTCTCCAAACTGTACATACAATGTGCGCAAGCTTTCCGTTTCTATATCATCTTTTAATTGGTTATAGCGCATCACTTCCGGAAAAACAATGCTCTGCAAAAACAGGGATTCTTCATGGCAAAATAGCGCACATTCTTTAAATTGTTCTTGCAATATCTGCAACTTTTTATCTGACTCTATTGCTTTGCTGCCAAATGTTTTATCAAAATCTACAGCGTGGTATTGTTGTTTTGCAAAAACAAATAAAAAGTACAACCCAATAACGGTCAATAAAAAGAAAGCTGGCTTACAATGCTTTTTTACATAAATAAACATCTTTGTCTCCTGTTTCTGTTTCATGTATTTTATAATAGCAAATGATGGGTTGATTGTTAATCATAGTAAATTTTGGAAAGGTTACCCCTGTTAAATTTTCCTCGCTACCATCTCCCCTATACAATTTTCCTTTATTGTAATACACCGATTTTTTATAATCACTCATTAAAAAAAGGCGGCTCATATGTACAATGGGTACTTTAAAAGCTGCCGCTTCATTACCATTAACCATAAGCTGCGTGGGGCTTTGAGCCGGCACCGAAATAATATCGCCATTATCTGCTACCATCACTATAGCATTACCACCAGAATATAAATCTGCAATATTTCCTTCCTGCTGTTTGCCGGTAGATGAGATGGTCATTACTTTTTGGCCTGCATTATCCATAATGCTTAATGCTGCCGCAGAAAAGTTTTGGCTCGTCATCATCTTCATTGCAAAACTATTTTGATCTCCCCCTTGTTGTTTTACGCCTGCCTCATTTACCAGGTAAGAATTACCCATTCCCATTTTTGCAGTCATGGCTGATGCGCCGCCAATTACTACTGCCGCCCAAAATTTTTTCTTATCCGTACTCACTTTCATTTTGCCCACAAAATCGTAGGGACCAAAATTTTTACCATTAAAAACGATGTACAATTTATTGGCAATGGTTTTACTGTATTGCTGTGCTACAGGGTCTTTCTTGTCGCCGCCAATTTCAATCTTCTCCTCGTCTTCACTGCTTCCATTATCTTCATCGCTATTTTTTTTATCAGAAACAATATTCATTTGTTTTAATGGCGCTTCTTTAAATGGACCAGTGCGTTTGCCATCTTCAATTAAAAAATATTGGTACTTTTTATTAGTAATTACAAAATAGGTTATTACTTTACCATTGACAGCTACCACTTTGGTTTCGTCGTATAAAAATGTTTCGTCTTTTTCCAATTGAAATAACCTGCTACAATCTGCCGTTGGTTGCCATTTGGTTTTTGTTTTATTTGAAGAAGGCTGTGGCTCATTTGTTCCTTCCTGTTTTTCTTCTGATGATGTAGGAGCTGTTTCAGTTTTCTTTTTAGACTCCAACGCTTTTGCAGCTTTATCTTTTAACTTATTTAAAAGTTGTGCGTTTGTATTTATGGCAGTAAAAAATACTACCATAAAAAGGATAATTATTTTTTTCATTCTGTTTTAATTTGATAATATTTTTTTTTGTTAGAATTGTATGGTTTGATATTTTTTAATAAAAAAACCAATTATTCTTTTTTACCAAAACCGGTTTCGCCAATCCATAAAACCCTTGCGCCTTTAATACAAACAAACTGTACATTATATGTTTTGGGCTTGCCCTCTATGTCGCTAAATTTTACCTGCCAGTTATTTAGCATAGTAAATTTGCCGATTGCTTTTACACTTTGAAATTTTATGTTGCCTACGAAACCGCTTGCTACACCAAGATCCCATTTGTAACTATTGCCTGCACCAAACTCAAAACTTTCGTTTGAGGCATGTGTGTTGGCACCTGCATCGGCACCGGTGTAAGCATTTACATACTGTGTCATTCCACTAAAATTGCTTGTCCATTTTCCATTAAGATCAGCGGCAGATACTGCAAATTTGTTGTAGGTAGACATGTTGGCCATTTTATCCCAACTGGCTGCTAATGCTTCTTTGGTATAGGCACCAAATTCTCGTTCAAAAGCATTTTTATCTGTTGAGATAAACTCAATATATTTACCTGCACCGCTGTTAAAATGTTTTTTAAAAAATACAACATATACCGTTTTGCCTGTTGCTTTCTCTACCATACTTGCCTCAGCAAATTCAATAGATTGCCAACTATACAGAGGCTTAAATTCCATATTAGTTGCACTGCTGTATTTTGGAGCTATCAAAGCATCCCACGCATATTTTAAACCTGCCATTAAATCGGAGCTATATCCATCCACTGCTTTATTTGGATAGTGAATTAAAACTTTTGTATTTCCTTTTGTAACCTCTACCCAATCTTCCATTACAGTACTATTCCATCCATCATCAAAATTGGTTGTAGTAAATGTAAACCCGTTGTTTGTTACGGGTTGTTTGTTTTGGGGTTCAATTATTTCTTTTAAAACAATGTTCTTAGTTTTTTCTACAGCTAGTTTTTGCAAACTGATTGATTCAATAAACGCAGTCATATCTTTTTCATATACATCTGTATTGGTAAGCACCATCATGTTCATCATTTTGTTAGCACTTGTTGCAGTTACTAAAATAACTACGCCTTTATTTTCATCTTTTTCAAAAGGCGCATATCCGCTTAATGTTTGCCAGTCATTTTCTGTTTCACCAGTTTGCATTTCCGGCTCAGTTGAAACGGTCACCATTTGTTTTACTACCGAGGTCCATGCTAAATTGAAATTTTCCTTTGCATTTGCGGTAGCGGGCAAAGCTTTAAATAATGTAATAGCACAATAATTTCCAGTTGTTGCATCTTCTTTTGTAAACTGCATTGCATTTTCAGTTTTTGCTTTTTTCCAGCCTTGTGGTGCTGTGTATGTTGCATAATCGTACGTTTCTTTTTGGGCAAATGCAAACATTGCTAAAAAACAAAAAGATAAAAGTGAGATTGCTTTTTTCATAATTTACTTTGGTATAAAAATATAATACCGCATTAATTATTTATATCCACTAAAACATGGATTTTTTATTTTATGAAATCTTAACTGTCCTATTCCATTAAAAAAAATCATTCATTACATGCTAAGCAACGGGTGAGGGCAGTAAATTTTGCAAATAAACCGGATGCAGAAAAGCGGCTATCCAAACGTGCGCCTGCTCCAAAAAGCACATAACCTCCAAACTGTGAAATGGCGGGCCGGCTTACTGATAAACCGTTTTCATTGGTGATTGGAATGGTTTCTTTGCTAACAATATTTCGCAACAAAATGTTACCGGCTGGCACGCCAAGGTTAGTAGCATTGGTTGTAAAAGCCACCATACTTCCATCTTTTGAGATAGCAATTTTTTCTCCTTGTTCAATCGGACTGTCGCCATTAGAAGCTTCCGATTTATTGTTAGTGCTTGCTCTTATGGTGGTGAGATTATCAACACTTGTTACAAACACATCTTGCTTATCATTGCCATCATCACTTACCACATTTGAGGCGGTAGTGGCATATGCTACATACGAGCCATTGCCAGAAATACTTGGCGCTACAACTCTACTTGCACTTTCAGTACCTTGGTTACGTTCGCTGCCACCAACTCCCATGCTAATTCGCTTGGTGGTTTCAGCTTCCTCATCATAAACAAAAATATCCCACAGCCCATTCAAATCATTTGATACCAGCTTGGGAGAAAAAGAACAAAATGCCACACGAGAGCCATCATGAGATATGGAAGGACTAGAGCCACCAACAGCTTTACCCGTTGCAGGATCTGCCGTTAAAAGCTTTATACTTCCAGAAGAAATATCTTTTAAATAAACATTGATCATTGCATTGTCGCTTACACCGTTGCTTAAATTACTTGCGCCAGATGAAAATGCAATTTGGTTTCCATCATAAGAAATGCTTGGTTCAAAACTTTCACCGTTTGCGACAATTCCATTTTTACTAATAAGTACAATATTGTTGGTTGATGTGTTCCATAAAAACACATCTCTTAATTTATTATCATCAGCAGCTACAAGGTTGCTTGCATGCGATTCAAATGCTACCATCTGTCCATTGCCAGCAATAACCGGCGAAAAGCTATCTCCATTCCCATCTTCGCCATTTGATAAACGGCTCACCATTTTTGTTATGCCTGTTTTACGATCACGCCAAAATATTTGTCTATATTTTCCAGTACTCTTTTCCACATTTACTGCATTTGATACGAAAGCTACATAACGACCTTCATCTGCGAAATCTCCTCCAACTACCGGCGATTGACTTTCATAAAAAGTGGCCATTGTTTTGTTATCAGTACTTCTACTGATGTGCTCAAAAGTATAGTCTGCACCTACTCTTATAAAACCCGGCGATAGCCCTACTGTACCTCTTATACCTTTTTCAATGCGGCATGTAATGCCTGGTGGAATTGTTTTTACCGTTAAAGTGTAAGGCTTACCAACCGGATATGCTTTTGGAAATTTAAAATTATTTACTGTGTACAGTTGGTTTCCATTTACGCTGGCTTCTAGCACCAAATCATCAACACCATCTTTTGTAATAACAACTTTTACACCTGCTGGTGCAATAAATTTTCCATCAAGAAATGCAGTTGGCGGCAACTGGCTGAAGAGTGTAAATGGAAAAATTAGAAATAGTATGCTGAAGCATTTCATAAATAAATTTTAACTGTGAGGATTTTGCTTTTTATTCTAAAATAATTATTTCAACTCTCCCGCTATAATATTTGTAACATTTGCCACTTGTGTTATTACTCTTTTCAACAAAGCTGTTGTAGTAGCTACTCTATACATATCGGCACGCAGATACACCGCTCCATCATCTGCACTCATACCTATTTTTACCACATCATAATGATCATTTTGTTGTAGCAAAAACTTATATTTAGTTTCGTTTATTTTATCTGGCAAAGCTTCGGTGAGGTTGGTGTAAACAATGTATAAGTCACCTATTTTTTGTATCACTACATTGTAATCTGCAATATTTGCACCTTCGTAAGGTATGGCTGCCAGGGTATCGTTCACCATTTTGTAGGGCAAGCCACAACCCGATAATAGTTTGGTTAATTCTGGTACGGTTTGCTTGGCGACGGTTTTACTTTTTGTTTGGCCAAACGTTAATGCCGAGGATAGCAGGATACATAAAAATAATGGCAAATGTTTTTTCATAGGTTATTTATTTAGTAATAGTTTTTTAAGATTATCAATTTCTATTTGTTGTAATTCAATTTTTTTATTTTGTTCTTTTACTGCTTCAATAAGTAACGGTACCAGCCTTGCATAATCCACTCCCTTATATCCATCTTTTTCGTTTACTGCTTCGGGTACAATTTGTTCTACATTCTGCGCCAGCAAACCCATTTGTCTGCCTGTTTGAAAATTATTTTTTTGAAATGAATCGGTTTTCATTTCATATTCTACACCCTCTAATTTTAATAATTTTTGAAGTGGAGAATCTATTGCGGTAATATTTTGTTTGAAGCGTGCATCACTTGCATAGGTGGTACCGTTTGCCCAAATGCTTCCGTTTACAAACAATCCGTACACTCCACTTAATTGAAACCTGCCTGCTTGTGTAAACGCACCTGCATTATCCTGCGTACCAAATGAAACTGCAGCACCTGGATTATCTGCATGCATTCTTAATTCATTTCCATAAACTCCAATTCCTACTTCGCCTAAGCCACCAGGGTAGAGTAATATTTTTTCCCCTAACGATGCAGGAAATGACAGTGGTTTTACGGGATTGCTAGTACCAATACCTACATTACCGTTTCCTTTAATCCTCATATTTTCTGTAAATGAATTGCTGCTTCCATAGCCTAACACAATATCCGCTGCAGCGGCATCGCTGTGTATTTGTAACAAACCACTCTGTACACCAAAACCGTAATGATTACCACTTGTGCCATATAAAGAGATTTTATTACCAAGTGTAGTAGCAAAATTTAATGGAAAACCAGGAACTGTTATACCTATTCCAACATTTACAGCATCAACACCGGTTCCACCTAATACCAAACTATTGCTTGCAGCTACTTTTGCATTGGCACCAATAGCGGTTGCATTGGTAAGGTTAATATTGCTTACATCAGCAGCATATCCAATAGCAGTATTGTTATTACCTGTGCTGTTATTGTAAAGCGATGCGTAGCCAATAGAAGTATTATTATTACCCAAGGTATTATTGAAAAGTGCATCACTTCCTGTGCCTGTATTATAATCACCCGATGTATTTCTGCCTAATGATGAAGTACCATGAGCAGTGTTGTAATTACCCAATGTATTTGCAAGAAGTGCATAACTTCCGCTACCCGTATTTTGATAACCAAGGGTATTTGCTGCTAATGTAGATATTCCATTTGCAGTATTAGAATAGCCGCTTGTATTTGCATACAAACTATTAAAACCTGTTGCTGTATTATCTGCGCCTTGGGTATTTGCATACAATGCTTTTGAACCGACAGCTGTATTTTTTCTTCCTTCACCAGGAAAAACAACTCCAATACCGTTGTTGAACAAAGCACTATCTCCTATAGCCACCAGGTTATTACGATTGGTATTTTTCATTAAAGCATCACTACCAATGGCTACATTACTATAACCTGTGGTATTATTATACAAAGCATTTATGCCTGTTGCAGTATTATTATTACCTGATGTATTGAAACCTAATACAGCGTTACCCACTCCGGTATTCCTATTGCCAGAAGTATTATTAACTACAGCAAAATTCCCTATTGCCGTATTCTCATTTCCAATGTTATTTTGCGACATGGCATTTAATCCCATAGCAGTATTAGCACTACCTATTGTATTATTAACCAAAGAGCCAGTACCATTGGCTGTGTTTTGAAAGCCCGTTGTATTACTGCGTAATGCATTTGTGCCTGTTGCAGTATTATAATAGCCGGTAGTATTTGCATATAAAGCTTTTGAACCAAATGCTGAATTTTCTGTAGCCTGAAAGCCGACTGCGCCCACTCCATTATTGTATAATGCACTATCGCCAACAGCTACCAGATTATTACGAGTAGTATTTCTCAATAAAGCTTCGGTGCCTATGGCAACATTGCTATAACCTGTAGTGTTATTGTGTAGAGCATAAAACCCTGTAGAAGTATTAGTGGAACCAGTAGTATTTAATGCTAATGCTGCATTACCTAAACCAGTATTGCTATTACCCGTTAAGTTAGTGAACATTGCATTCAATCCCATAGCTGTATTGGCACTACCGGTTGTATTGGATACCAAAGCTCCTGTGCCATTCGCTGTATTTTGCACACCAGTTGAATTGTTTCTTAAAGCATTGGACCCGGTAGCAGTGTTATAATATCCTGTAGTATTTGCATACAATGCTTTTGAACCTAAAGCAGTATTTAGCGTACCATCATAAACGTTCACAGCGCCTACGCCGTTATTGAACAATGCGCTGTCACCTACGGCTACTAAATTATTTCTATTACCCGTATTAAATAAAGCACCTGTACCTACGGCAATATTTGAATAACCCGTTGTATTAAAATATAAAGAAGTAAAACCAATTGCAACATTGGAATTGCCTGTTGTATTAAATCTTAGTGCATCACTACCAACTGCAGAATTTTGCCCACCACTTATATTTTGAACCATAGCCAACTGACCAAAAGCTGCATTTTGACTTCCGGATATATTCTTAAATAAACTTAAAGTACCGGTTGCTGTATTAAAAGAACCTGATGAGTTATCATGTAATGTGTACAATCCGACACCTGTATTATAGCTTCCGGTTTTATTAGCTTTCAAAGAATAAAACCCCATTGCAGTATTGTATGTGCCTGTAGTAAAAGAATCTAATGCTCTAAACCCAAAAGCAGTATTATAATTAAGACTATCAATGTAACCCGATCGTACATTATTTACCTTTATAATAAACGGTTTCGTATCTGTTGTTCCAATAAAGTTTGTAGCAGAATCTGTACCCACATTGCCAGATAAACTCCAACCACTTTTAGCAATAACTGTTTGCCAGTTTGGTGTTACAGCCGTTCCCATATTTACCATCAATTGATTTTTTGCGGTATCCAATACCAACAAACCTTTTGCAGGGTTTACAATACCATTTACTGCGGCAGTATTCATACGAGGGATGAGTACACCTTTCGTTGAACTTTTTACATCTAGCATGGCACTGTTATCGGGCAAACTAGCATCATTATTTATAGATACATTTTGAGCTTGTATTTTTGAGGATGCAATTATAATGAGCAGTAGAAATATATTTTTCATATTTATTTAATTGTAAATTTTTAAAAAACTTATTATCCTCTCATAAAAAATAAATCATTGCGTACGCTCCCCTTGATCCCATGTATTTCCTCCTCCTGCAGGAGTTCCAAAACCAAGAGGTGTTGCACCTCGTAGATCAGGCAAGGCAAAATGTGTAGTTCCATTACCTCCATAATAAGTTCCAATGATGGAAAACAATGCTTGGTTATCTGCTATTGGTAACAATTGCCCGTTGCAGTAAGCCCATCCAAGTGGGGCATAGTTACCAGCAAATAATTTGATCTCGCCAATCCATGCATCACTAATAGGTCCTTGGTTACTGGGAGCAGCAAAAACCCCGCTGGTACATATGAGATAATTAAGGGCCAAGGCTCCATGTCCTTTGCGTGCACCTACCATACCTGTTGCGTTTGACTTAATTAAAAAGTCATTTAGATTACCATTTCCTGTTCCATTTAAAATAATATTATTAGTAGTTGTAGTTCCATTTACCTGCAATAAACTTGTAGGAGAACTGGTTCCAATACCAACAGATGCAGAGCCGCCGTTTACAAATAAAACCTGGTTGCCTTGTGCTCCCAGTGACAAAACATTAAACCCTCCTGGCTGTCCATACTGCATAATATTTGCAGCACCAGCTCCACCACCGCTTAATGCTACACCAAATTTTAAACGGTACGATGGGTTTCCAATTCGCACATCTCCTTCACCCGAGGAAACATTCCAGCCATTGCTTCCTACCACATCAAGTTTAGTTGCCGGAGTAGCTGTACCTATGCCAATATTTTGTGCATTGCTAATGATGTATAAAAAATGTAGAGCAATTAGTAGAAGCTTTTTCATACATTTTATTTTTGGTAGGCTCATTAATTTATAACCAAAAGTAAATGCATAAAACAAACTACCTACTCCCCTAAAAAAGGGATATTTTACAAAAAGATTGTAGCTTTAAAAAATCATGTAAAAAGGGGAGAAAGTATGAGGGAAGGCTTTAGTTAATTTGCTTATCATGATTAAACATCCAATTTAAAGAGGAAAAAATTGGGTTTTAAAAAAGCTAACAACAATAATCATAGAATTAATGCTTGCTCATTTTATTTATCCGAATGCTAAAATATTATTGCTCCATACTACTTCTTTTTCTTCTTAAGTTAGAATTACAAGGACAAGCAATTGCAATAATAGATGAAGAAAAAAACATAGAATTTTTAGCAGATGATAGTATTAAAGTAAACCGGCTAAACAAGTTTTCTGAAAAAATACAATTTGCCGATCCTACTAAAGCGATAGCCATCATTGAAAAAACAATCACTCTTTCAAATAAAATTAATTACCCATTAGGGCTATCCATTGCTTATAGTTTACGTGCCGGTTTGCTGTATTACGAAATGAAATTAGATAGTTGCAAATTACTGTTAGATAAAGCATACAGCCTGGTTAGTCAACAAAAAGATAAGGCATCAAAAAACCAAACGGCTAATATTATAAATAGATATGCTGCCATTTACCAACGGCGCCAAAACTACGATTCCGCTGTTTCGTTGTATTTACAAGCTGCCAATATTTATAAAGAAACCGGCGATGAACAAAAAATCATTAACTCGTATTACAACCTATCCGGTATTTATAAATATTTAGGCGACACTGCAAAAACTTTTTTTTATGCCCGAGAAACGAACAGGCTTGCTATCATAAGCAACGACAGTGTTTTTTTAATTAGAGGATTAATTGCATTGGGTGAGGCATACAATTTTATTAAAAATTATGACAGTTTATTATTGGTTTCCCAAAAAGGTCTTCCGCTGGCACGCAGCCAGCAAATGACATTTGCACTTGGCATATTTAATAATTTTATGGGATTGTATTACACCAATAAAATAAATCAATTCGATTCAGCCATTGTGCATTATAACTTAGCATTACAATACTTCGAAAATATAAATACGCCTTTTGATAAGGCCATGGTTTTACAAAATATTGGTCATGCCTATTTAAAGAAAAATGATTACGTAAATGCGATTAAATTTTCTTCACAGGCAGCATTATTATCGAAAAATTTAAAGTTTGATCAGGTTCAAAATTCAAGCCTTCTGGATCTTGTTATTGCTGAAGAAAAAATGGGAAATATTCCGGCAAGTTTTAAATATTTAAAACAGTATGTAGAAGTAAACGATTCTATACAACAAAGAAACAATCAAAAAAAAGTGTATGAGCTCGAAGCAAAATATTTAGCTCAACAAAAGGAATTGATTATGCTGGGTCAGGAAAAAACCATCAAACAAAAAAATCAATTAAATTATTTGTTGGCATCAGGTGTAATGTCACTGTTGATAATAGGTACGTTGCTATATCTAAATTACCGTAATAAACAAAAATTACAATTGCAAAAAATTAGTGAGTTAGAAACGCAACAACAACTTACGGCCACCGAAGCTGTTTTAAAA
>JANPIF010000027.1:0-27509 GCA_031424845.1 Ferruginibacter sp. | reverse complement strand
TACATTATTTGCAACGATAAAGCAACCCTTGCTTACTTAAATAATTTAGGATGTATAGAACTAAATCCATGGCACTCTACTATAAAAAATGCAGACAAGCCAGATTATTTAATTATAGATATTGACCCATCTGAAAAAAATAATTTTGACCAGGTAGTGGAAGCAGCAATTGCATTTAAAAAGATTTTTGATAAGGCTGGTGCCAAAAGTTTTTGTAAAACATCTGGCTCTACAGGCTTGCATATTTTTGTACCAATGAAGAAAAAGTATACTTATGAAGAAGTAAAAAACTTTGCTCATTTAATGTGTATGATGGTGCAGGAAATGTTACCAGATTTTACAACGCTGGAAAGAAATTTAAAAAAGCGTGGAAACAAAAAAATATACCTCGATTATTTGCAAAACAGAAGTGGTCAAACCATATCTTCCGTGTATTCATTAAGGCCAAAAAATGGTGCAACTGTTTCTATGCCCCTGCATTGGAAAGAGGTAAAAAAAGGATTAACCCCACAACAATTTACCATCTTTAATGCCAAGCAAATTATTGAAAAAAGAGCGGACATTTTTAAACCGGTGCTGGGAGTTGGTACAAATATAGAAGCTTGCTTAAAAAAATTAGCTGTGTAAATGATTACACAATTTTCCCCACTTTAATTTTGCTTTAATATATGTTGAAAAAGAACTCTTCATTTTAAAGGGATACAAGGCAGGCATAAAATTTTCATATAGGGGCTTGAAATTAACTCTTTAATAAAACACAAGAAGATCGTTTTTATTATACCTGATGGCAAGTGCAAAATTGATATTACAAAAAACCCGTAAAGTTTTACTTTGGATAGTTGCCTCTGTGATGCTGCTTGTTTTGGCTTCTATCATTTTCATAAACACAAATGCTGGTAAAAGAACAGTAAGAAACCAAGTAGTAAAATACCTCGAAAACAAACTTAAAACAGAGGTGCAAATTGGATCAGTAGATTACAGTTTACCCAAGTGGTTAAAAATAAAAAACGTTTACATTCAAGATCAAAAAAAAGACACTTTACTATTTGGCGAAGAGCTTTCTGTTGACTTGGATATGATAAAATTAATACAGGGAAATACAGACATAAAAAAAGTTTATCTTAAAAATATTATTGCCAATATTTCTCGTCCCAAAAATGATTCTGTTTTCAACTACCAGTTTATTGTAAATGCTTTTACCGGAAATAAAGCAACTACTCAAAATAAGGATACTGCAGAAATGAAACTTACACTTTCACAATTAATTTTTGAAAATGTAGGATTAAATTTTATTGATAATTATGCAGGAAATGATTTTGCAGCCATCATAAAAACATTGGATTTAACCACTACCAAATTTCAACCGGATAGAATGATTTTTGGTATAGATAATTTAACTGCAAATGGTGTTAGATTTTCAATGAAAACTTATAAAGAAATTGAAACAAGTATTGATGCAAAATTACCTATAGATACAACCACCAATTCACCCTATAAATTATTGATTTCCGGTAACAATGTTTCTTTAAAAAATATTGATGTTGTAATAGATAATAAAATTACAGGACTGTATTATGAAAATAAAATAGGAACACTTTCAGGTAATAAAATTTTGTACAGTGTGGCACAAGAAAAAGGAACAGCAGATAATTTATTATTAGATAGTGCCAGTATAATTTTTTCATCTGCTAAGAAAAATACTGCGACAGATAAAAAAGACACTACACCTGTTAAAGAAAATTTGTGGGTTTATGCGGCAAACAAGTTGGATATAAAAAATACAAACTTTAAATATGATGATGTAAATAAACCATTGGCCGGCGGTTTAGATTTTTCGCATCTGGAGTCTAAAAATATAAAAGCAATGGTTGATGGGTTTCATTATTCAATTGACTCTACAAAAGCATTGGTTACACAATTTTCATTCAAAGATAAAAGTGGTTTATCGCTGGATACAATGCATGTAAATTTATTATTTACTGATACTGCATTATCAGCATCTGAATTATGTGTAAAAACAAACCGTTCCCTAATTCAAAATTATTTTCATCTTTCATACGATAGTTTAGCAGCCATAACTACAGCACCACAAAATGCACTGATTGCTGCAACACTAAATAATTCCACCCTTGCTTTAAACGATTTGTATTTATTGGTACCGGCAATAGAGAAATCATTGCCGAGGGCACAGTTTGGAAACCAGTACTTAAATTTTAACACAGAACTACGTGGAAATCTACAAAGGCTTTACCTACCATATTTACAACTAAGTGGTTTATCTGGCACTAGTTTAAAAGGACGAGGTACACTGTTTAATTTAACAGACCCTAATAGATTTAGATACGATTTGTACATTGAGCAAAATAATATTTACAAAAAAGATATTTTAAAATTTGTACCACCTGCCAATCAAAAACAACTGGCAAGTTTACCAGACTATTTTAATTTGAGAGGTACCATTACCGGCGACAAAAATAACGTGGTAGCTAATGTAAACGCATCAGCGAAAAACCTTTCATTTATAGGCAGGGTAAACCTGGTAAACATGACTGACCCTACAAAAATTAAGTATGATCTGGCTATTAGCAGTACATCGTTTAATAAACAACTCGTACAAGGATTTATACCTCCTGCAGTATTAGAGCAAATAAATTTGCCCCAACAAATAGCCGCCTCCGGAAAATTAAATGGAAACATTGAAAACATAACTACCGACCTTAAAGTACGATCTAGTTATGGGCCACTTACCGTAAAGGGTTATATTAAAAATATTAAAAACCCTAACCTGGCCAACTACGATTTATATATTACTACACCTGGTTTTGCCATTGGTAAATTAATAAAACAAGATACTATAATTGGAAATGTAGCAGGAGCATTTATGGCAAAAGGAACGGGCTTCGATTACAAAACAATGAACTCCGTTGTAAAAGCAAACGTTGCATCATTGCAATACAATAAATACAATTACCGAAATGCATTAATAAATGCCACCCTACAAAACGGATTAATAAAAAGTATCGGTAAAATTAACGACAGCAGTTTAAAATTAACTTATGATATAGTTACAAATGTGCGCAACCAATACCCAACTTTA
Source organism: Ferruginibacter sp. (assembly GCA_031424845.1). Taxonomy (GTDB): domain Bacteria; phylum Bacteroidota; class Bacteroidia; order Chitinophagales; family Chitinophagaceae; genus Ferruginibacter. The sequence goes on along the minus strand of JANPIF010000027.1, from coordinate 24,412 downwards.
AAAGGAACTTTTGATATAGATACCGCACAACTAAATAAATTAAACATTACAAAAGATACCATCAATTTTTCTTTAGTTGCAAATGTAGATGCTGTAAACTTACAGCCACGAAATTTAGATGCCAGTTTATTATTAGACAGTTTACGACTTCAAAAAGGCAAACAGTTTTTTGTGATTGACAGTACATCGCTTATTGCATCATCTTTAAACGGAGTTGATTCAATTGTATTATCTGCACCATTTGCAGATGTACATGCGGGCGGCGCTTTTGACTATGTTAAAATTGGAGAATCTTTAATGCGGTATGTAAACAATTATTACAAAATACCGGGTTACCAACAAACCAATACAAACATTCCTGATCAGCAATTTGCCATAAAAGGAACGGTAAAACAAAGTCCGGTTATTACCACGCTTGTGCCAGGATTAAACAGTTACCAGGATTTTAATTTTACCGGAAGTTATGCATCTGCCGAAACAGACAGCGCATTAAATTTTAATAGTTCTGTAAAACAAGTTTCTTACGGTACAAATAATATTGCCAATGCTGTATTAAACATTAATGCGAAAAATGCAAAACTAAATTACGAAGCAAAATTTGATACATTAAAAACTGCAAGCAATACATTATATGGTACAAGATTAAATGGAGCTGCCGCAAAAGACAGCCTTGCCTTAAATGTGGTTACAAAAGACAACACTAACAGAGACTGGTTTGGTCTTTCTGGAACTGCATTTGTAAAAAATGAAAACTATACCATTCGTATGAAAGATAGTTTAATTCTTAATTATGAAAAATGGAATGTAGCGCCAGATAATTATCTCTCTTACGGCCCGCAAGGAATTTTAGTAAACAATTTTGTAATAAGCAGTGATACTGCAAAAATTGATATACGCAGCCAAACGCTGGTTCCTGATAGTCCTATTGCTATTTCAATTGATAATTTTAATTTAAAAAGCATTAGCTCCATTGTAAATAAAGACACCGTATTAATTGCAGGCATATTGGATATGAAAGCAACGGTAAGCGATTTTAAAAAAGCGTTACCGGCATTTACAGGTACAGCATCTGTAACAAATGTAGAAGTGATGCAGTTTCCAATTGGCAACATAACCGCCAATGCACAAAAACAAACTGAAAATAATATTGTAGCAGATATGGCATTGGTGGGTCCACTAAACGACATTAGTGTAAAAGGAAATTATTATTTAAACAGCGAAACAGAACAGTTTGATGCAGACTTGCTGGTAAACAAATTAAGTTTTAGAACGCTGGAGGCATTATCGAAAGGGCAGATAACTAATACCACAGGTGTTTTAAATGGCAATATAAAATTGAATGGAAAATTTGCAGAGCCAAAATACAATGGTCAATTAAATTTTGACACCGTAAAATTTTCAACAGCTCAATTAGGCACACCATACTTTATTGATAAACAAAAAATAGTTTTTAATTATCCGCAAATACAATTTCCAAATTTTATTGTAAAAGATTCGTTGAACAATTCACTTAAAATTGATGGAGATATCACCTCCAAAGGTTTGATGGATTACGACCTTGCCGTAGATGTAAATGCAAATGATTTCGTACTGGTAAATGCAAAAAAAACCATCAACAGCCAGGTGTATGGTTTTGCATCGGTAGATGTAAATGTATCTGTAGCGGGTACAGCTGCAATGCCGGTAATTGAAGGAGATATTTTATTGAATGATAAGAGCGATGTAAAAATTGTATTGCCACAAACGAGCTATGAAAAAAATGACGGTAAAACGATTGTGCGTTTTATAGATGCAGACACATTTGATATAAATCCACCAAATAAAGGCTTTGAACCCGAGCAAAAACCTGCAGCGGCATTTGCTCAGTTTTTAAATTATAACCTAAATATTGAAGTTACAAAAGCGGCTGCACTTACCATATTGGTAGATCCATCTACCGGAGATGAAATAAGGGTACAGGGAGATGCAAGATTAAATGCGGGTGTGGACCCCGGTGGAAATTTAGTATTGGCAGGTACCTACGAATTAGACAATGGATATTACGATTTGCATTATCAGATATTACAAAGAAAATTTAATTTAATAAAAGGCAGCACCATCACTTTTGCAGGCGAACCGTTAAATGCTACGGCTAACATAACTGCGGAGTATATAGCAAACACATCTTCAAAAGATTTGTTGAGCAATGAAGTAACAGATGTATCGCCAACATTATCAAATTCGTTTAACCAAAAAATACCATACAGAGTTGTATTATATCTTACCGGTCCTTTAAGTAAACCCAATATAAATTTTGATATTCAATTGCCTGAAGAAAGCAATTTAATAAATGGCGATTTGCGCACCACCATCGAAAATAAATTGTTGCAGATAAGAAATGATCCTGCATCTATTAACAAACAGGTTTTTTCATTGTTACTTTTCAATCGTTTTGTAAGTGAGCAAAGCAGTGATTTCTTTAAAGGGAATGGCGGAGATTTTAATGATATAGCAAGGCAGAGTGTGAGCCAGTTTTTATCATCAGCATTAAATGAAATAGCCGGAGATATTTTTAAAGGAATAGATATTGATTTAAACCTGAACTCTTACAATGATTATTCTAACGGTGGCAATACACAGCGTACAGATTTAAACCTGGCAGTAAGTAAATCATTTGCAAATGATAGGTTGGTGGTAAGTGTTGGAAGAAATTTTGGTATAGAAGGGCAAGATGCAGCGGCAAAAGCAAGTGGTGCAAATGCAGGCTTTAAACCTGATGTAACCGTAACATACAAACTTACAACAGACGGTAAATATTTATTAAGAGCCTATACTAAAAACCAGTTTGAAGTAACGCTGGATGGATATGTTGTAGAGAACGGATTAGCATTTGTGGTAACAATGGATTACGATAAGTTTAATGAATTGTTTAGAAGAAAGAAAAAAAAGTAAAAATTACATGAAGCATTTTTTTGCATTAGTGGCTGTTGGTTTAATAGTAATTGCATCATCGTGCAGTGTAAGAAGGTTTTTGCCTGCAGGTGAAAGATTATACAAAGGCGCAAATGTAAAAGTGGAAAAAAATGCAGAAACAACCACTCGTGCAAGATCTTTGAGAAAAACAATTGCACTGGCAGCTTCGCCAAAACCCAATAAGTTTTTATTAGGCCAACCATACAAGGTTTGGTTTTATTATGTAATAGGAGAGCCAAGAAGAGAAAAAGGCTTAAAGGCATTTTTAAGAAACAGATTGGGAGAACCCCCAGTATTATCCAGCAGGGTAAATGCAAAAGCCACTGCAGAAAACATGGCATCGCTGATGGAGAACCTTGGTTATTTTCATACAACCGTGCAGGGAGATACGGTACATACCGGCAGCTATTTTGTAAAAGCAAATTATACGGCGCAAGTACAACCACAATATAAAATTGGGCAAATAAAATGGGTAGGCGATAGTACACCGTTGCTAAAACTTCTTGAAAGAAATTCTACAAGATTTGGAATTTTGAAAACAGGAAATCCTTACAGATTAAGCGATATAACTGCGGAAAGAGACAGGCTCGATTTGGTGTTGAAAACTAGAGGGTACTATTTTTTTAATCCAGATTATTTAATGGCTTATGCCGACAGTACCGCTGGTGGTAGAAAGGTAAATTTGTTTTTAAACATTAAAAAAACCACACCGGATGATGCAAGGTTTCCTTACAAAATAAACAGCATTACAGTTTTTCCAAATTATACATTGGCTTCTGCACAATTAGATACTTCTAAAAGAGGCATAGAAATATATGACAGCCTTCAAATAAAAGATACTGTAAGAAAATTTAAAAAAGAGTTGTTTGCACAAACCATTACATACAGGCCAGAAAGAACTTATAGCAGCAGGGCTCAAAATACAACGCTTAACAGGTTAATAAACCTTGGTGCATTTAAGTTTGTAAAAAACAGGTTTGAACCGATTAACGATTCTACCAAAAATGATACATCTCACAGAATGAATGTGTATTATTATTTAACGCCCGCCAAGCAAAAATCTATACAGGCAGAGATAGATGCTTTTTCGAAAGAGAATAATTTTTTAGGAACTCAGCTAAGTATAAACTGGAAAAACAGAAACGCATTTAGAGGTGCTGAGCAACTTGGTGTAAAAGTATATGGGGGTTTTGAAACAACTTCCGGTGACTCAGTAAAAAATAATAATTATAGAGTAGGTTCAGAAGTCACATTAAGAATGCCGAGGTATGCCATTCCATTTTTTAAGTTGAAAGAAAATAATTTTTATCCACCTAACACCAATTTATTACTTGGATATGAATTGTTTAAAAAAGATATTTTTTATACCAAAAGTTTATTCCGTTTTCAGTATGATTTTACATGGAAGCCAAACTTACAAACACAGTTTACTGTAGCACCAGTAGCACTAAGTTATTTACAGGCTGCAAATGTTACAGATTCATTTCAAAAACAAATTGCTGCAAGTCCATCTTTATTATTATCAGTTTATTCAGAAGCAATATTGGGTACATTTGGTTCATACACTTATAACTCTGGTTTTAGAAATAGAAAAAACAAAGTTTATTTTAATACAAGTGTGGAGTTATCAGGCAACATAGCCGGAGCACTAACGAGAGCAAAAGATTATCGCTCTAAAAATATATTTGGTGTACCATTTGCCCAATACGTAAAGCTAGATGCAGATTATCATTTTACCAGAAAGCTTTCTAATAATTTTGATTGGGCAAACAGGTTACAAATTGGTGTAGGCTTACCTTACAATAACTCTCGGTTATTGCCATTTAATAAACTCTACACAATTGGTGGCTCCAGTTCTATAAGAGGTTTTCGTACACGTACGCTTGGCCCGGGAACGTACAAACCTACACCAGGAGATCAACGATTTTTTCAAATAATTGGTGGCGACTATAAACTGCAAGGCAACACAGAATTGCGTATTCCATTTACTGCACAGTTGAGTGGTGCTTTGTTTGTAGATGCAGGCAATGTATGGACAAAAGACACGATACTTTTTGGACAGGCGGGAAAATTTACCAAGAGTTTTTTAAAAGAAATAGCAGTGGCATCAGGCATAGGAATACGATTTGACGCTACCGTTTTGCTTATACGTGCAGACCTTGGAATACCTTTAAGAAAACCATATTTACCCGATGGGCAGCGCTGGGTATTTGATAAATTTGATTTTGCGAGCGGCTCTTGGAGAAGAGAGAATTTAATTTTGAATATTGCTATAGGGTTACCGTTTTAAGTTTTGCTACTTGTGTGAAACAATCACAATAAGTTTTTTTGCTAAACTCCCTTTTTACAACACGGTATTACCTTTTTTTATTAATAATCAAAATACGAATACCTACAGGATAAGAGTGAATATACTTATTATAGCCTTTCAGCAAAAAGATAAAAACGCCAGAACCTATGAATACCAAACACGGCGATAGCCAATCCGTATTGTTTATTGTAAAATTATATAGTCCTAATAAACTTAAAATACAACTTTGAAAAAATCATTAAAATATATTGCGATAGTTATACTTGTAGCAATTGCAGGTGGATTAATTTGGTGGCAATACAACAAAAAAAGAATCGTAAAAAACGAAATAGAAAATGCTATTGTAAAAGGCACAGATAGTACTTACTATATTAAATATGACAGCAGCAGAATTGATGCACTCGCAGGTAATGCTACGTTTTTTAATATAGTTCTGCAATCAGATTCTTTGCAAAAAGAATTATACATGAACGATACAAGTGGTTTCCCCAAAACAATTTTTAATGTACATATAGAAAGATTAGGTATAAGCGGAGCAAACATTCCATCGTTTTTACAAAAGAATAAAATAGAAGCAAATAGTATAGAAATTGTAAGGCCGGTTATAACAATTATAAATACCGGAAAGGATGAGCCTGTAAAATTTACAGCAGCTGATACGCTGGCTTTGTATGAAAAGATTACCGGAAAATTTAAAAGCATTCAGGCAAAAGAAATAAAGATTACAGACGCAACTATAGCTTTTGCAAAGGGTAAAAAAAGTGCACATACAACATTGCAGGGTGTAGATATTACACTCCAAAATTTAAAGATAGACAGTACAAAAAACTACGACAACCTTATTAGTTATTTTGTAAAAGATATTGTAGCCACCGTAAAAACAACCACTGTAAAAAACGAAAAAGAAAACCGTTTATTTGTATTTGAAGGAGTTGAATATAATGCGCCAAAAAGAAGTTTGTCTATAAAAAAGGTTTTGCAGTCCACCCTTAATGATAATAAAAATTTGATAACATTATTCAATAGTAAGGTATCAGGCTTATCTACCAATGCATTTATAATGAACAAACAAATAAAGGCAGATTCTCTTTCTACAGATGGTGGTGCAATTGGTATTTATAGAAAAGCTAACAAAACCGGCGATGGCGAAACAATTGAAATAGACAATGACTTTTTTAATGAAGCTATTGTAAAAAATATTCGAGTGGGCAATACTACACTTACTTTATATAACCGTGCAAATACCAATGAAAAACCATTGTTGTTAAAAAATGTACGTTTTAATGCAAGTAATATAGACAGTATTTATTCTGGTACCGATGTTTTAAAATTGCTTGGCAATAGCCAATGGGATTTAAGGGCAGATGGAATTTCGTTTGCTACAAAAGATCAAGTGTACAACATAAATATTGGAAAATTTTCATTAGATAAAATAAAGAAACAGGTATTGGTAGATTATATTTCTTTAGTGCCAACAATGAGCGAAGCTGCGTTTGTACAGACTTTGAAATTTCAAAAAGACCTCTTTAATGTTAATCTTAAAAACATTGTGTTAGGTGGAACAGACCTTACAGCTTTGCTGGAAAAAAAATCCATCATTGCAGAAACCCTTACATTTCAGCCAACCATAAAAGTTTTTAATGATAGGCTTGTAACGCCAGATACTGCGAGCAAAGTTGGTAAATATCCACACCAGTCAATAGCAAAATTGGCAACAGCTATTTACATTAAAAAGGTAAATGTAAAGAACGGGTATATATCTTACAGAGAACGTGGAGCCATATCTAAAAATGTAGGAGATGTATTTTTTAGTGATGTCAACGGGGTAGTAAACAATGTTACAAATATTGAAAAATACTTACAGCAAAATAGTTTAATGCTGGTAAACGTTACAAGCAAATTTTTAAACAATGCGAGTTTATCTTCTCAATGGAAACTCCCACTAAATACCAAAAATGGTGCTTTTACAATAACAGGAAAAGTGGGACCATTTGATGGAACTAAGTTAAATCCTGTAATTGAACCATTGGGTATGGGATCAATAAAAAGTGGAAATATAAAAAGCTATACTTTTAATTTACAAGGCACAGATTATAAAGGAACAGGCGATGGAACTTTTTTGTATAATGATTTAAAAATAAAATTATTAAAGAGTAAAGATGATGATATTAAAAATAAAAATGTAACTAGTTTTATAGCCAATGTATTCATCAAAGATCAAAATCCTGCTAACGGAAATACAAGAAAAGCAATCATAAATTTTGATAGGGTTGTTACTAAATCTTTTTTCAATTTAGTGTGGAAGAGTTTGTTTGACGGTGCAAAAAAGTCATTACGATAGATAACTTATTTAACATGACTAGCTTTTTTTAAAAAGCCGAAACCAATAATAAAATATCATGTTGCAATCTTAAGTAAAGTTATATCAATAAAAAAGCGGCTAAATGCCGCTGTATATTTTAATTTTTTAGGAGTATTTTATTTGTTGTCCGTATTACTATTATCCGCAAGACCTTCTTTAAAACCACGTTCCTTTTCAATTTCTTCTTCTGATTTTTTTGTATCGTTTACAACAACAGGTTCATTTCCTTTATTATCTGTTTGTTCTTCCTCAGGTATAACTGCTTGCTTATCCATCTACAAAATATATTTAATACTTCTTATTATTAATAATGTTAGAGCTGTCTGTTTTATTATTTTTGGTAAATAGATTCTTATAAATAGAAATGCCCCAAGCTGCTATTTTATCTTTATTGTTAATCACTGTGTTTGTAGCACCAACTTTTAAGGCATTGCTGGCAAACTTGCCAATTAATGAAGTAGCACCTGCTCCAAAAACTAAATTTTTTGCAAGTAAACCTGCGCCAATTCCTCCAACTGTTTTTAAAATAGTATTGCCCGTATCACCGGGTTCCAATACATTTTTAAAAGCAGATTTAATTAAATTCTTGGGTCTATAATGATCGAGTGTTTCACGATATTGATTTTTTAAGATCGCTTCTTGAATCACTTTCTTTTTTTCCATTTCTGCAATGGCAGTATCAAGATCAATAGCATTTTTTATTTCCATGATATTAATCGTTTATTTTTTTAATGATTGAATCAGCTATTGGGCTTCTAAGTAATTTTTTTCTGTTTGAATAAATAACAAGACCAACGATAAGATAAAAACCCGCAAGCGCAAAAAATCCAAGATAGGTAGAGTCTAAAAGAACTCCTAACCAGAAGGCTATTCCAAAATTAAGCATTAATAAAAAAATAGAAAAAACGGAACCTATTATCACTTTCGAAATAATAGAAGAACCTACTTCTGCAGATTTTTTTATAGCTTTTAATTTAAATAAATCACTTCTTGTTTCAACATAATCTTTAGTTCTTTCAAACAAAGCTTCTATTACACCATCTTTATCATCTATCTCGTTTGCCATAGTTTTTATATTATCGCCGGTACTTTTGTTATAGTTAAACTGAAATATTTCTTAAGCAAAATTTCTTTTTGATTCGTCTTTAAAATCTTTTGCTTTATTTTCAAAATCTTTCGCAGCATCTTTTCCTTTCTCTACCATGCTGTTTGCATCACCTTTTATATTTTGATATTTTTCCTGTAAGGCTTCTCCAAGTTCATTAAATTTATTACGAACAGAATCGCCCAGGTTTGTACCTTTTTTCGCTAATTTATTACGTGTTTCTTTTCCTTTATCTGGTGCAAATAACATTCCTAAAGCGGCACCTGCAGCAGCTCCTATTATAACACCTGTTAATAATTTCTTGCTCATAATTTTAATTTTTAAAAGTTTTTAAAAGTTTTCTAAAAGCTATTGTAGCTAAAATGCTGCCAATGCTTTAAAATTAATAAATACTTAGAACAATATAATATTTTATGTTTTTTGTGAAAAAATTTCCCCCGAATTGGCAAGTATTTTTACATTGATTGATAGCGATTTATTTAAACTACATAAAAACATATTGTTTGTTAATTTTTAATGCTTGGCATAAATATAGAAACTCATATTAAATCTATTAACTTAAAAATTTAATAATGAAATCTGAAAAAACGGTTGCAACCAAAAAGGCTGCTGTTCCCAAAAAAACAGCTCAATTGAAAAATTCTTTTCCCTTAAATGACTCTATGCTTGCTGAATTTTTTTATGGCGAGTTGAAGGATATTTATTGGGCAGAAAAACATTTGGTAAAAACTTTACCTAAAATGACTAAAGCAGCAACATCTACAGAACTTAAAACAGCCTTTACAGATCATTTGGCAGAAACAAAAGTGCATTGCACAAGGCTGGAAGAAGTGTTCGGTATTTTAGGCAAAAAAGCGCAGGCAAAAAAATGTGAGGCAATGGAAGGTATTACAAAAGAGGGAGAAGGTATAATAGAAGAAACAACAGCAGGCACCGCTACAAGAGATGTTGGGCTTATACTTGCTGCTCAAAAAGTAGAGCACTATGAAATAGCTACTTATGGCGGATTGGTACAGCTAGCTAAAACTTTGGGTTATGAAGATTGCGCAGACATTTTGGTGCAAACATTAAACGAAGAAAAGAAGGCCGATGAAGGATTGACTGATATAGCTGAAAACAATATCAATTACGAATCGGCAGCAGAAGCAGAAACAAAAAAATCAAAAAAATAACGAATATTATGAGCAATAATCATGAAGAACAATTAAAGAAGTTTAAAGAATTAGTAGAAGATGTGAATGTTTGTATGATGATTACCAAAGGGGATAATGGTAAATTAACAGCAAGGCCAATGAGTAATGCAAAAGTAGAGGAAGATGGATCTATTTGGTTTTTTACAAATGAATATTCAGGTAAAGTAGATCAGATATCGGAGGAAAATGAAATTTTTCTTACCTATGCTTCTCCCAGCGCAAACTCTTACGTTTCATTTAATGCAAAAGCAACATTAAGTGATGACAAAGCTAAAATTGATGAATTGTGGACTCCCGCAATGAATGCATGGTTTAAAGATGGAAAAGATGATCCTAAAATACTACTTATTCATGCTACACCAATAGAAGCTGAATATTGGGACAGCAGTTCTAGCAAGATTGTAATGTTTTTCCATATGGTTAAAGCAGCTATAACTGGTAATTATACAGGCGGCGATCATGCGAAATTGAAAATATAAAATTCATTATGAATTTAAGTTCAGGTTATCCTTTTTGGTTGGTGAGACATGGTTTGCCATTTGATTATCCTACGCTTGCAGATGATATGAAAACAGAAGTTGTTATAATGGGCGGCGGAATTTCCGGCGCCCTTGTTTCCTATTATCTTACCATAGCTGGCGTAGAAAATGTGGTGGTGGACGGCCGTACAATTGGCCTAGGCAGCACTTGCGCCAGTACGGCATTATTGCAATACGAAATAGATACACCATTGAGCGAACTACAACACAAGGTGGGTTTATACAATGCTATAAGAGCATACAGGCTATGCGACGAGGCTATTGATACTTTACAAACAATTGCCACAAAATTAAAGTTTGGTGAATTTGAAAAGTTGGAAAGTCTTTATTACGCAGCCTCAAAAAAGGATGTAAATTTTTTGGAAGAAGAATTTAATATTAGAAAAAAACACGGATTTAATGTGGAGTTGTTAGATGAAAAATCTGTTGAAAATAAATTTAATCTTTCTGCTCCCAATGCAATTCTTTCTGCGCAGGGTGCTCAAACAAATGCTTATACTTTTACACATGCATTGCATCAATCGTCTATTAAAAAAGGATGCAAAGTTTATAATCGTACTTGTATATCTAAAATTGAACATCGTGCAAATGATGTAAAACTTACTACCGAAAACGGACAAACTATTACAGCAAATAAATTGGTATTTGCTACCGGTTATGAATCTGTAAAATACATTGATAAAAAAATTGTTGACCTGGAAAGTACTTTTGCAATGTGTAGTGAACAAGGCAATGCAGATAAGGCGCCTTTTGCACATAAAGCTCTTTTATGGAACACTGCTGACCCATATTTGTATATACGCACAACACCAGATAATAGAATATTAATTGGTGGTAGAGATGAAAAATTTTCTAACGCAAAAAAGAGAGATGAATTATTGCCGGGCAAAAAAAATATGTTACTGAAGGATTTTAATAAATTATATCCTGATGTATTGTTTAAACCGGAATTTAGTTGGTGTGGCACGTTTGGTGCAACCAAAGATGGGTTGCCTTTTATAGGAGAATATAAAAAATTACCTAATAGTTATTTCGCACTAGGCTTTGGTGGCAATGGCATAACATTTAGCCTGATAGCAGCAGAGATTTTGAAAGATATTATTCTGGGAAGAAAAAATAATGATGCAGATATATTTTCTTTTGATAGACTTTAAAAGAATATAACCAATGAAATGAAGACAGATGAGTTTGAATCTTTGCAGGATTTATAACTCAGCCAACAAAAATATTTCTTAACAACAAAAACCATTTTTATGAATCGTTTATCATTGTCTCTTGTAGCCATGTTGGCTTTTTTTACAATCACTTTAACCAGTTGCGAAGCCATTGGAGGTATATTTAAAGCCGGCATGTGGACTGGAGTTATTGGAATTGTAATAGTAGTAGCTCTTGTACTTTGGTTAATTGGTAGATCAAGAAAATAAATACAAAATAAAAAAGAAGGAACCTTTAATATTTGTTCCTTCTTTTTATTTGGTATTAATATAAAAAGATTTTCTTAGGCATGTGATAATGCTATTGGAGCAATATCTTTTTTGAGCGATGCAATTCTTTCTAAGATTGATGATGGAAGCATGTTATTAGCTCCATAATTTTTTAAGGAATCGAATGTTTTTTTTGAGGCGTATTTTATAAACCAAATAGGCTCAGTTTTAATTTGTACTTCACTTAAATTATCGAGATAAAATTCTTGGAATATGCTACGAAGAATTTTTTCAGCCTTCCTTTCATCTTGAACTATTTTTAAAATACAGCCATACATGTTTGCAGCATGTGCATCATATATTTTTTCAAGAGAAGTGTCATGTGTAGAATTATTTATAAGCCTTGCCATTTTGGTTTAACATTAATACACTGCAAACCTTGCGGTATTCAATGTTTTTATTTTCATAAAAGTAAATTTCAATGCATTCAATTGGTATAAAATGATTTCTTTCAAACTTTCAAAAGGTAAAGGCTCGTTTAATAATTCACTATAAGCCTCAGTTAAACTTAATTCATTGTACGTGCAGATACAATTGACCTCATTGCCCTTATTACATTGCTCTTGCTCATTTTGATTTAGATAATCCGTATTATCAACCAGGCTATCATATTGTATGTAGGGAGTGTTTATGCCTAAATGTTTTAGATAATTTTTTAATTCTCCTGCATAAAAACTACTCTCTTCCGATAACCCGTTAAGCGCAGTTTTTAATGAGTAATTTTCCATTTCATCTGCCACCATTTCAAACTCATTTTTAGAGCGCTTTAAAAAAAACAATAAGCCAGAAAGTTTATTAAGAATTCCGGTGTTTAAAGTTTCCATAATAGTAAATGTTTGGTTTGTGTGATAATGGTTAATATTTTAAAAAAATGTAGAAAATATTCCACAGCGTGGGAAATTTTCTATGATACTGCTTCTACAGCTTTATTGATAATGTCATTGGTAAATGGTTTTCCAATAAAAAAATCAGCACCATTTTTAAAAGCTTTTGCCCTGTCATCTATAGAATCATGAGCTGTGATCATGATAATTTTAGAAGAGGGATAATTCTCCTTTATGTACTTTATATAGTTGATACCAAGTCCATCAGGCAAATGATTATCTAGAAAAATTATTTCGGGAGAATTTTTCTTTAAAGCCATATTTGCATCTGATAATGAGTTAACAAACACCGTATCTAAATTTTTTTTCTTTAGTAACCGGCTCAATAGGTAACAAATATCAGTTTCGTCATCAATTATTAGCGCTTTCAAAATATTATCATTGAGATAGTTTTCACTTTTCATTTCAGTAATTTTCTACAGTAATTGACTCAATATTACTGCCAGTAAGTTCTAAAATTTTATATAAAAAATTATTGTAGGCTTAAAATATCAAATAATATACCTTTTGAAGATTTTTACATAGTAAAATGATAAAATTATTGTTTTTTACAAATCTCATATTGTTATTAAGTTTTTTTTTGTAATGTTGAAAAGATGTTGAAAATGATGAGTTTGAGGAAAGTTTTACTTTTTTTTCGAGGAAATAATTACATGGTACAGTTATAGAATAGCTAAATGCATAAATACTTTTATGAAAAAAAGGGTAGTAGGTTTTTTTAAATTTATACAGCAGGTTTTTGTAGAATTTTTTGGCGACAATATTTTAAAATACAGCGCATCATTAGCCTATTATACTGTATTATCAATAGCGCCACTATTAGTTATTTTACTTACCATTACCGGTTTTTTATTTGGGAAAGATGCAATTAATGGACAGCTATATGGCCAGATAAATACACTAGTAGGAAGTGATGCAGCATTACAAATACAATCATCTATACAAAACATACAATTAAACAGGGAAAATGCATTTGCTACTACTATTGGTATCATAGTGCTTACAATAGGGGCAACAGGAATATTTGGAGAAATACAGGATTCTTTAAACAGAATATGGGGGCTAAAAATAAAAGCCAGAAAAGTTTGGTGGAAGGTAATCATTGACAGGCTTATTTCTTTCTCATTAATACTTAGCTTAGGCTTTGTGCTAATTGTTTCATTGGTACTTAATGCCATTGCAGCAGCTGTAAGCCAAAAAATAATTGAATTATTACCCGGTATGGGCTCAATCTTTCTTTTCTTAATAGATACAATTGTATCGCTGGCTATTACTACTGTATTATTTGGCTCTATTTTTAAAGTATTGCCAGATGCAAAAATTAAATGGAAAGATGTTACAATAGGTGCACTTATTACGGCCTGTTTATTTTTACTGGGAAAATACGGGATAGGTTATTACCTGGGACAAAGCAAACTGGGGAGTATTTATGGTGCGGCAGGTTCTATAATGATTATGATGATATGGGTATATTACAGTTCTGCAATTTTATACCTTGGAGCCGTATTTACAAAAGTTTTTGCAACAAATTTTGGAGGTAAAATTTATCCAAGCGACTTTTCTGAATGGATCATACTAAAAGAAATACCGGTATCAGATGTTCATTTGGTAGATGATGACAAAAAGAAAGTTTAAAAAGAAAATTTTTAAAATTAAATCTGGCATGTTTTTTTAAAAGAATATATTATGAAAAAAAAGATTTTAATTATTGATGATGATGTGGATATGTGTTTGGTACTAAGCAAGTTTCTTATTAGAAATGGGTATGAAGTAGAAACTGCAAACTCTGGTGGAAAAGGATTAATAAAATTTAAGGAGAATAACTTTGATATTGTTATTTGCGATTTTAGACTGGGCGATAGAGATGGAAAAGATGTTTTAAAAGAAATAAAATTAATTTCACCCGATACCATTGTTTTAATAATAACAGGTTACTCCGATATAAAAATAGCAGTAGATGTTATAAAAATGGGTGCGTTTGATTATATAACAAAGCCATTGATACCAGATGAAGTGCTTACGGTGCTAAACAATGCTCTGGACCAGCCGGAAACACCGCATCATTCAATGATAGGTGGTAGCAAAGCTCCTATAGAAAAAGCAACTCTACATAAAAAAACCAGTTTAAACAGTGAATTTTTGGTAGGTGAAGCTGGCGCCACAAAAGATTTGTATAAGCAAATTGAAATTGTAGCACCAACAAATTACAGTATTATATTGTATGGAGAAAGTGGTACAGGTAAGGAGGTAATCGCTAAAACAATTCATAGTTTAAGCGATAGAGCAGACAAACCTTTTATAGCAATGGATTGTGGTACACTCTCTAAAGAACTATCGGGCAGTGAATTATTTGGCCATGTTAAAGGAGCATTTACAGGTGCATTAACGGATAAGGAAGGTCATTTTGAATTGGCAAATGGTGGTACGCTATTTTTAGACGAGGTGGCAAATCTTACTTACGAAATACAAGCTTCCCTTTTAAGGGTAATACAAGAAAGAAAATTTAAAAGAGTAGGTGGTAATAAAGAAATGCCTGTAGATGTGAGGATCATTGTAGCATCTAACGAAAACTTACAAGATGCTTATAGAAAAGGAAAATTTAGAGAGGATTTATACCATCGTTTTAATGAATTTTCTATAAACTTACCGCCATTAAGAGATCGTAAAAAAGATATTCCTTTGTTTGCAAATTTCTTTTTAGAAAAAGCAACCACAGAATTAAACAGAGATATCGATGGGTTTGAAGATGAGGTAATGCAAATGTTTATTCATTATTCTTGGCCCGGCAACTTAAGAGAATTTAGAAATGTAGTAAGACGATCTGTACTATTGACCCAATCGGGAAAAGTACAGGCTAAAACATTGCCATGGGAAATTACAAACAACGAAACTTCTGCAGGTACTACACCACCAGCTTTTGCACATAGGCATGAAGATGAACAGCAGGTACATCATACACAAGCAAATGCCGGAACTTCATCTACGGGAAAAGGAGTTTATGATTTAAAAGATGCTGCTTCAAAAGCAGAATATGAAGCAATAATGAATGTGCTTAAACAAGTAAATTTTAATAAAACAAAAGCAGCAGAAATTTTAAAAATAGATAGAAAAACCCTCTACAATAAAATAAAAGGTTTTGAGGAAATAAATAATTAAGCTGAGAATAAAATAAGCCGAAGAAATATTCTTCGGCTTTTTCTTTATCCTTACTTTTTCTAAGCAGATTTTATTTATTTGTGCCCATAGCCCTAGTGCTCTTGTCCAAAAAATATTAATTTAAATATTAGACGATCTACATCTTTTCGTCTCTTTTTCTATTGGCATCTTCTTTACTTTCCTGCCCGGTAAGCATTGTTTCAATTTTATGCATAAAAGTAGAAACAGGGCCTTCCATTTTATTCGTTCTATCATCCATTGTATTATCATCCAATAACTTTCCTATATGCAGTTCAGCAGGTAAATAAGGTAAAAACCAATCTCTTTGTGTACCAGCAATATTTCTTATTGATACCCTCCTGTCATTTTCGGTAGCAGCATTTCTTAATATTTTAACCGCTTCTGTAGCTACACTATTAAAATGAGTTTGCACTGAATAACTTGTGTTATCAGAATAAGTGGCAAGTCTTTCTTTTACCTCAGGTGCATTTTTTCCAAAAAGCAAAGTAAGCCAATCAGGCGTTGTGGAAGCACCCGCTAAAAAATCTAACCCTTCCTCTGAACGAGCACAATCATAAATACCAGCTACAGCAGTAGGAACAATGGCCTGCATTAATTTATTTTCTTTTTCTTTATCAGAAGTAATTTTTACTTCTTGTGTATTGGGGTCCACTTTTATAAGGGGTGGCATACCTACATTTTTCCTTAATTCTTCTAAAATGTTAATCGACATAAAGGCTGTTTTTTTATGAATATGTTATTATATAATTGTCAACAAAACCATGCCACAATAACTGGTATAAAATTAGCATGATTACCAGCCTATCCATCGATTAAGAATTAAAAAATACATGTATGATAAACACAAATTATTTAACAACGCTAAGTTCCGTACTAGAGAAACTTCGCCTAAAAAAGCAGGACAAAGAATTTAGAATGACCAAAAAAGGTTTTGGTACAGAAGCTAAAACATATAGACCAGATGAATTGGTTATCATAAAAACATATCGCTTCGAAGGTGATTCTGACCCATCAGATAATTCAATTTTATATTTAATAGAGGCCAATGATGGCAGCGTAGGTTATACAATAGATGCTTACGGCGTTTACAGTAACCATGATGGTGAAGGTTATGATGATTTTATAAGAAAAATACCAGTGCAGGAAAGAACAGAGCAACAGATTTTTGGAGAAGATAAAATATAATTGTTAATACCAATAAAAAAACCAGCTTAATAGCTGGTTTTTTTTAAAAAGATTAGAATGTTTGTACATTTTTTTATGAAAAGAATTACCTCACTAACTTCAACTCATTAATTAAATTTTTTGCACCGCCCAATTTATCTACACACCACAATACATAACGTACATCTACACATATAGTACGGTTAAGATCTTTATCAAAAGCTATTTTATGGCTTAGTGCTTCGTAGTTACCATCAAAAGCTAACCCAATTAAATTACCATTGCCATCAATTACAGGGGAGCCAGAGTTACCACCGGTTATATCATTGGTAGTTATAAAACCTACTACTAAATCATTCCTGCTTTTATCAATGTACTGTCCAAAATCTCTTTTCTTTAAAAGTTCCACTTGCTTTGCAGGCAAATCAAATTCATAATCGCCGGCTATATATTTTTCCAACAAACCTTTACTGGTAGTTACAAAATCATATTTTACTGCATCTCTTGGGGCGTAACTTTTTACGTTACCATAACTCACTCGCATGCTAAAATTCGCATCAGGATACATTTTAGCAGCAGCCACAGGATCTTTCTCCATAATACCTTTTAAATATGCACGACCAAGCTCATTATTTTTATTTGCAAATACAGTATACAAAGAAGCATATTTACCATTATAGCTTTTTACAAAAGAAGTAGCGTAATCAAATGCAGGATCTCCCTGTAAAGTAACAGCATCTGGCTTTGCAACAAACGCTGCCCATTTTGCATCATCTAAAATAATAGTATTGGCAAACAAATCTTTTGCCCATTTTTTAAAAGTTGCTTCATCATTTAGCGGACCGTAGGTTGCTTTAATTTTTTCGTAAAAACCAATTGGGTGCTGGCTTTTATCTACATCATTATAAAACTGCATGGCTGCAGCTGCTACAATTTTTTCATCGCTTGCTCTGTCAGCAGCCTCTAAGTATGCTTTACGATTAGCATCAGCTGCATTTACAGCTTTTGTAATATCTGCACCGCTCATACCTGTTTTTACCAGGGCTGCTTCTACTCCTTGCAAGCCAGATGCAAACGTTGCGAGTGGCGATCCTAAAATACCTTCAATTAAATAAGTACGCTGTTTTGCATAAGGCATCCATGCAGCATAGTTAGCTTCGTAGTCCTTCATTATGCTCGCATATTCAGGTTTGCTGCTTGCCCATTGAGTGAAGGTATTTTCGTACGCTTGCTTTTGATCGTAAGTTTTAAATTTTACCAATTGCTTGGTTTCACCATCAAAAAATTTCCAATAATTTGCTACACCCGCATAATTGCTCGCCAGTTTTAATTTAACCGCAGGGTCTTTAATCATTTGCTCATACATGTTTTTTAAACGCATATCTCTCAAGCCAACAAGTGATGGATTTTCTATTTCATTTTTCAATTTAATACCATAGCTTGTTTCGTACCGGTTGGTACCACCTGGGTAACCATAAATCATAGCGTAGTCACCATCCTTTATTCCTTTAATACTTACAGGTAAAAAGTGTTTAGGCTTTAGCGGAACATTATCTGCACTAAAATCTGCAGGCT
Source organism: Ferruginibacter sp. (assembly GCA_031424845.1). GTDB lineage: Bacteria > Bacteroidota > Bacteroidia > Chitinophagales > Chitinophagaceae > Ferruginibacter. Next base: position 5,666 of record JANPIF010000027.1, on the reverse strand, counting down.
TACCATCCTTACTACCATATACACGGAAGATGGAAAAATCGCCGGTATGGCGTGGCCATTCCCAGTTATCAGTATCGCCACCAAACTTACCCACGCTTTCCGGAGGGGTTCCTACCAAACGCACATCTCTGTAGGTTTTGTAAGTATACATTAAATACTGATTGCCTTTAAACATGCTGTAAATTCTTCCTGTTACACCATTTTCTTTGTCCATCACCTTATCAGTAATTGTTTTATAAACATCAGGTATTTTTTTGGTACGGTCTGCCCAGTTTAAACCCTTTACAGCATCTTCAACTTCTTTGGTTACATCAACAATTTTATCTAAAAACTGTACGGTAAGTTTGCTTTGAATTTCCTGGCCCATGTTGTATGCATAAAAACCATCTCTCAGATAATTATTTTGTACAGAACTGGCAGTAGCAATAGCATCGTATCCACAATGGTGGTTGGTAAATATCAAACCTTTGTCGCTCACAATTTCTCCGGTACAGCCACCGCCAAAAATAATGATAGCATCTTTTAAGGACGATTTGTTAACAGAATACAACTGCTCTTTGGTAAGTTTAAGTCCACGCTTTACCATGTCATTGTACACTTGTTGCCCAAGGAGCATTGGCAGCCACATACCTTCATCTGCACGGGCCTGCAATAAGCTTGACATAAGTACAAGCGAAACGATTATTTTCTTCATGATTAATATTGATTTTTTGTGCAACGAATTTAGGGCATTTGTGTGGAAATGTTAGGTGAATTGTTGATCGATAGATATGTACAAACAATTAATTATAAATACGCTTTTAATTAATAACATGATGGCTTTATCAAAACCATTTTATAGAATTTAAAACCCATTCTTGTTTTATTAAATTATTATAAACATAACAACCGACTTAATCATAAACAACATTTTTTTGATTGTACATATCCCAGATTTAAAATGAAGAATAATTGGGGAATATTACGTGCATACGTATAAATAGCATTTTCACTTAAAACTTTAAAATATGTACCATCAATGCATTAGTGTGCATTTCAAAAAAATTTTTTTTGGCACCGAAATAGGAGCGTTTGCAAAACATATTCATCATTAAAAAAAATTTTTTATGGCGCAAAATAAATATGCACTTATAACCGGAGGTAGCAGTGGTATTGGATTTGAGCTTGCCAAACTATTTGCAAAAGATGGCTATAACCTTATTATAGCTGCACGAAATGAAACAGAATTAAACTCCACGGCTGAGGAAATAAAACAACAGTTTGCGGTTGAAGTTATTACTGTATCAAAAGATTTGTTTGATGTAGAAAATGCTTTTGATTTATACAATGAAATTAAAATTAAAGGCATTGAAGTAGATGTGTTGGTAAACAATGCCGGGCAGGGACAATATGGTGAGTTTGTAGAAACTGATTTATTAAAAGAACTTTCCATTATACAATTAAACATCAGCAGTCTTGTAATACTTACAAAATTGTATTTGCAGGATATGTTGCAGCGTGGCGAAGGTAAAATACTCAACTTATCATCTATCGCATCTAAAGTGCCGGGTGCATGGCAGGCGGTTTATCATGGTACAAAAGCATTTGTACAATCTTTTACAGAAGCCATACGTGCAGAAAACAAAGACAGCGGCGTTACCATCACAGCGTTATTACCTGGTGCAACAGCTACCGATTTTTTTAATAAAGCAGAAATGACGGACTCCAAAGCAGTGCAGGGAAAATTGGATGATCCTGCAGATGTAGCAAAAGATGGCTTCGATGCTTTAATGCGTGGCGATGATATGGTGGTATCTGGTTTCAAAAATAAAATGCAGGTAGGCATGGCAGCAGTAACGCCCGATAGTAATTTGGCAGATATGATGTACAAAAAACAAGCACCGGTAAATGATGATTCTACAAACAATTAAAACAACATATTATGAAAGCAGCAGTAATACACGGACCTGGTATTATAAAATACGATACGGTAGATGACCCTAAATTAAAAGGTCCAAGAGATATGATTTTGAAGGTTACCGCAACGGCCATTTGTGGCTCTGATCTTCACATATATTCAGGCGGTATACCACAACCACGACCCATGACGCTTGGGCACGAGTTTATGGGAATTGTAGAAGAAGTAGGTGCAGAAGTAAAAAATTTAAAGCATGGAGATAGAGTAGTTGTGCCTTTCCCGATAGCATGTGGGCATTGCTTTTTTTGCAACCATCATGTACCGGGTAATTGCGAAAACAGCAACCCTGAAAATTATGGTCCAGAAGGTGGATTGATGACGGAAAAAGGCGGTGCATTGTTTGGATATACTGATTTGTATGGTGGCTACGATGGTGGCCAGGCACAATACGTAAGGGTGCCTTATGCAGATTATGGACCACGACTTGTGCCCGATGAACTTACAGATGAGCAGGTGTTATTTTTGACAGATATTTTTCCAACTGGTTATACTGGTATTGATTGGGGAGAAGTAAAGGGTGGAGAAATAGTAGCCATATTTGGTGCAGGACCAGTAGGAATAATGGCAGCAAAAAGTGCATGGCTTAGAGGTGCAGCAAGGGTAATAATTGTAGATACATTGCAGTACCGCTTAGATAAGGCAAAAGAAACAGCCAACTGCGAAACAATTTTATGGGAAAATGAAAAAGATGTAATTGAGCAGATACGCTCCATATCAGATGGGCGTGGTGCAGATGTATGTGTAGAAGCCGTAGGTTTTGAGCCTGACCGTAGTTTGCTGGATAGGGCAAAGGCCGTTATTAATATTGAAAAAGGTTCGCCTAAAGTATTGGAAGCATGTATGAGTGCGGTACGTAGAAGCGGTATTGTATCTGTATTAGGCGTGTATCCAACTACATACGATAATTTTCCGGTAGGGCAGTTTTTTGATAAGGGCTTAACCTTAAAAGGTGGACAGGCACCGGCACACAAACATATAGATACGCTGCTTAATTATGTAAAAGAGGGGAAAGTAAAACTGGATGATATCATTACCCATCGCCTTCCATTATCAGAAGTGGCGCATGGTTACAGCATATTTAAAAAGAAAGAAGAAGATTGTGTAAAAGTGGTGATGGATCCTTGGAAATAAAAAAATATTTACCCTAGAAAAAAATCAAACCCTTAGCATATTTCTGAAGGTTTGATTTTTTTATTTGTATAAAAGTATGATGAATACAACTTAAATAACTTAATAAATTAACGCACTCTGGTAAAAACTTCTGTGCGACCCAAAAGTGATACGCCCACAAATCCTCTTACTTTTAAATCACCATTGCTTAGCCACATTTTGCTGCTATAAGTTTTGCCACTGGATGGATCATAAATTTCTCCTCCTTTATATTCCCCATCTTCGTAAGTAAAATTTTTGAGTAATACCGCTCCAACTAAATCTCTTTTTTTTAATGCCTCTTTCGGGTTATTATAATCTTTTCTTTTTCGTTTACCCCAAATTAATTTACCAAAATATTGATTGCCCACTTTAAATAATTCCAGTTTACCATCCTTTTTAGGCGTCCAATATTGGCCCAATATATCATCGGCTTTTTGTGCATGTACCAATGTTGTATTAAAAAAGAAAATCAAAATGGAAACAGCTAAAAACTTAAAACTTATCCTAAATATCATAGTAAAATAATTGTTGATTTTAAAACATAATAATATAAAAATTATTGCAGAAATTTTTGTGAAATTTTATTTGATTTAATTGAGATAATTTGTTGTATTAAAAATAGGTTATTTAACCCTTTTTTTGAAAGCGAAAATTTATTTACTCGGAAGTAATTTGTGTTTCCTGCCTCTGTAAAACCTATACACTGCAAAGTATTGTTTTTCATCCTGCGTAATTTTTGTTGAAGGATTATTTTGAGTCATAATCAAATAAAGACATTCATATTTTTCATGCTTTAGTGCGCTCATTTTCTACTTCCACCGATATTTTTGAGAACATTTTGAATGTATAGAATTCTTCCAAATAATAGTTTGTACCAGATGCTGCTATATAAACCAGATGTGCTTTTGTGAGAACAAACAATTAAAGAAAAATGCTTTTGCGGAACATATAATTGCAGGGTTGTTATTACTTCTGTTAAGAATTGATGGGTTAAAAAATCATTAAGGGTGCAAAACATCTAAAGAAATTTAAATATATTTAACATAGCAAATTTCATTTATAATAAACTGGAATATTATGAAAAAGATATTACTGATAATAAGTATCCTTTCAACATTTTTCTCTGCATCTTTTGCACAAAATCAACAACCAATTGTAACCTTGGTTTCTGAGCAAAAATCAATTTCTGTTTCAGAAATAATGGAAAAACAACGCTTAAATCCCAATGATGTTCCAAGACAAAAATTGAACCATCGTTTACCGGATAGAAATCTACTACCCCAAAACCCTGCTGCACCGGCGGTTTCTTCTTACCCCCCTGATAAAGCCCCTTTAAAAATTGAAGGCAAAGAAACAAGTTCCGAATCGCTGTTACTTTCTACCTCTTTTACCGGCGCTACATTAGCCGAGACCGGTTCTTTTCCGCCGGATAATATGGGTGCTGTAGGGCCTACCCAATATATAGTAGCTGTAAACGGAAGAATAAGATCATTTAATAAAACAACAGGAGTAGCTGATGGTGTGTTAAACGTAAACCCTACTGTATTTTTTTCAACAGTAATAAGTTCAATGGCCAATACATTTACCTCTGACCCACGAATAAGATACGATAGACTTTCTGCAAGGTGGATCATTATTATTATAGATGTGCCCGCAGGTACAGGCGCAGTTGAAAACAGTTGCCTCCTTGCAGTAAGTAATACATCTACTATAACAGGTGCAACGGTTTGGACTTTTTCAAAATTTTTAGGGCAATCAAATATATTTTTTGATTACCCCACTTTAGGGATTGATAAGAATGCTTTATACATAGGAGGTAATATGTTTTCACTGGCAGGAGCTTTTACCGGTACCAATGGATACGTAATTAACAGGGCCAGCTTTCTTGCAGGGGGTGCATACACGGTAAATACATTTTTAAACCTTTGTACAGCAGCGAGTGCAGGTCCTTTTACGCCTCAGGGAGTTGATAACTTTGATGCCAACCCTACTGAAGGATATTTTATTGGTGTGGATAATGCTACATTTTCTACTTTAATGATAAGACGAGTCTCTACACCTGGCGGCACACCTACAATATCAGGAAACATAAGTTTAACCGTACCAACCACTACCACCAGCAGTACCATACCTCACCTTGGTAACACAGGCGGCACTAACGGAAATTTAGATGGACTTGATGACAGACTTTTTGCAGCATTTATAAATGGAGGTCATTTATGGACAAGCCACAGTTTTAAAGTTTCTGCAACGGGTATTGCAAGTGGAGCAGCTGGCTTTAGAAATGGTTGCAGATGGTACGATATTGAAAACCTTACCACCACACCTACGCTTACACAATCGGGAACTATTTTTGATGCTGCGGCGACTAATCCAAGATGGTACTCAATACCTACTTTAATGGTTTCCGGGCAAGGGCACGCTGTATTTAGTTTAACCACGGCCGGGTTAAATGATAGAGCTAATGCAGCTACCACAGGGCGTTTGGCGGACGATGCACTTGGTACCACTCAAACACCCATGCTTACCACAGCAAGTACAACTGCTTACAATCCCA
>JANPIF010000026.1:0-1994 GCA_031424845.1 Ferruginibacter sp. | reverse complement strand
ACCAATAAACGGTGGGTTGCCTAAATTATAATAAATAGTATTTTTTAAATTTATTTTATTTGAGCTATAACTTCGCTGATCAATAATAGTAAGGTTCTTAGTCTTTTTGTTTAAAGTTTGATAATCATTTTCTGGTTCGTTTAATATTACAGTTGTATTTTCAGATGCTATAAATATTTCTTCGTTTTTTAGCAACGAACTCCAATCTATCTGCAATGCATTACCATGCACAATATTGGCAGCTTTCTTTAAAGGTAATCTTACAAAGTATTGCCCAAACTCATTGCTTATCTGCATATTCATTTGATGGTCTATAAGCCACATGGCAACTTCCGCAATACGAGCAGGAAATTCTTCATACTCAATGCCGCTCATCATATCTACATCCAGCCAAATAATTTCTCTTACATCTAAAACCGTTTGTCCGGTTTTGTAAAGGCTTCTTAAAATGGCTAATTCAAGCAATCGTAATTCACGGTAAGTTATTACTAAAAAGTTTCCGCAGCCACAGGCGGGGTCAAGAAATTTTAACGAACTTAGTTTTTTATGAAACTCGGGTAGTTTGTTTTTGTTACCCTTTATACTTTCAAACTCTGCCCACAGTTCATCAAGGAAAAGTGGTTTTATCAGTTTTAAAATATTGGTTTCGCTTGTGTAGTGTGCACCCAAATTTCTGCGTTCTTTCGGGTTCATTACACTTTGAAACATGGAGCCAAAAATGGCGGGAGATATTTTGCTCCAGTCAATATAACAGCACTCCAATAAAGCAGTGCGCATCTTACTGTCAAAACTTGCCGTTGGTAAATTTTCTTCAAACAGTTTTCCATTCACGTACGGAAAGTCTGCAAGCTGTTCATCAAGGTTTTTGTACCTGTTTTCTTTTGGGGTGTTTAAAACCTGAAACAATTCCTGCAATCTGCTTGCGAGGTCGCTGCCATCTTGGTTGGTTCTTTGTTCAATATAATCCTGTAACTGTTGCTTGTTAAAAATGGTAGTGTCTTCTGCAAACAGGCAAAATAAAATTCTTACCAGGTAAACTTCCAGTGGGTGCCCGGTATAACCAATGTCTTCTAACCGGTCGTGCAGTTTACCCATTAACTCTGCTGCCTTAATGTTTGCTGGGTCTTGCGCTGCATACACTTTTTTGGTATAGCCTAAAAGATACCCGAAATGCTGCACATTGTTTACAAGGTCATTTAGTGTGAATGTTATTATTTTATCTTCTTCTAAATCGTACAATCTAAAATGCTCAAAATCTGATATGAGAATATATTTTGGAAGTTCGTGTTGTTTAAGTCCGTGTAAATAATCTTTGGCTTGTGTAAAAGCTTTATCAAGGTTTTTGCCCCGGCTTTTCATTTCTATTAAGATGGTACCTTTCCAAAGCAGGTCTATGTAGCCATCTTTATCATCCAGCTTTTTTACCCTGTGTTCAAAGCTGGAAACCCGTTTGCGGCTTATTCCAAAAACATTAAAGAACTCCACCAGAAAGGGTTTTGCATCTGCATCTTCATTGGTAGTATCTGCCCATTCTTTAGAAAAACTTAATGCCCTGTCTTTAATTTCATTCCAGCTAAGTGTCATAGATAATTTTGTGTGCTAAAATTAAGGGAGTTAGATTTAAAATCCTTAGAGTCGTTTGATATCAGCGCCAACCTCCTTTTCATTACATAACTCCGGCAATGTTGGGCTATTATCTTTTTGCATATTCTTTAAACTGCAAATACGCCGCTGTTCATTGGCCTACACGACGTCGGAGAAGTAAGGGGAGATTTTAAATATCGTCTTGATAATTTTTTAAAAAAACAAGACAAAGAAATTAAACACTTATTAACTGAAGCCTATCATTCTTCCGGCAAATCAACATTTTTTTCAATAGCTGTTTGTACAGAAGTTTTTATTTCTGCAAAATCATTGTTACAAATTTCTTTCAGGGTTAAGGTATTAATATCAGAGAGATAAAATATTAAATTTCCAATTTCATTTACAACCCG
>JANPIF010000025.1:0-10114 GCA_031424845.1 Ferruginibacter sp. | reverse complement strand
CCCACAGTTTACCGCAATGAAAGGATTGTGTTTTCGTGCAGAAAGTGCATGTATTATGTGTGCAAAAACTTCTTTACCTACACCACTTTCACCATTTATAAGTACACTTAAATCTGTATTAGAAACCTGCGATGCCACGTTCAATGCATGATTGAGTGCGGGAGAATTTCCAATAATGCCAAATCTGTTTTTTATAGCTTGTAAATCCATATTATTTTGTGCTTAATATATTTTCTACCTCAATTTTTTACCGCCTCACCAAACAATGTACCCGCTGTACAATCATTTATTCTTACAAAAACATAATCCCCTTTTTTAAAATTTTCTTTAGCAAAAATTACTACTTTGTTTTGATCAGTTCTTCCCTGTAATTGATCTTCGCTTTTTTTAGAAAAACCTTCAACTAATATTTTAAAGGTTTTGCCCACTTCTTTTTGCATAGTACGAAGAGAGTGTTGCCTGTATAAATCTACCAACTCCTGCAATCTTCTTTTCTTGACATCCAATGGCACATCATCTTCAAACCTTCGTGCAGCCAATGTTCCCGGTCGCTCACTGTAAAAATATAAATAAGCCAGATCGTACTTACAATAATCAAATAATGATAATGATTGTTGATGATCTTCTTCTGTTTCTGTACAAAAACCTGTAATCATATCTGTACTAATGCCACAATCGGGGATCAATTCTCTTATACGATTTACTTTGGCCAAATACCATTCTCTGCTATACGTTCTGTTCATTAATTGTAAAACCCTGCTACTTCCACTTTGCACCGGCAGGTGGATATAATTACAAATATTTTCATATTTTTTTATAGTAAATAAAACATCATCCGTAATATCTTTTGGATGCGATGTTGAAAAACGTACCCGTAGGAGAGGAGAGATAAGTGCTACCATTTCCAAGAGGTCAGCAAATGTTACAAACTGTTGTATGTTGTCAGTATCCTGTGGTTTGTTCCAGTTATAACTATCAACATTTTGCCCAAGTAAAGTTACTTCTCTATAACCTTCATTAAAAAGTGCTTCACATTCCTGTACAATACTTTCTGCGTCTCTGCTTCTCTCTCTACCTCGGGTAAATGGGACTACACAAAATGAGCACATATTATTGCACCCACGCATAATACTTACAAAAGCAGTTACGCCATTGCTGTTTAAACGAATGGGCGAAATGTCGGCATAAGTTTCTTCTCTGCTCAATAAAACATTTACACCTTTTTGCCCTGTGTATGCTTCCTCTATTAAGCCAGGCAAACTTCTATAAGCATCCGGACCAACGACCAAATCAACCAATTTTTCCTGTTCGATAAATGTTCCTTTTAAACGTTCGGCCATACAACCAAGCACACCTACAATTAAACCTGGATTTGTCTTTTTAAATTTCCTGAATTCTGTCAATCTTTTTCTTACCGTATCTTCAGCTTTTTCTCTAATTGAGCAAGTGTTTATTAAGATTAAATCAGCTAATGCCGGTTCTTTAACAGCACCAAATCCTTGTCCTTGTAATATAGAAGCTACTACTTCACTATCAGCAAAATTCATTGCGCACCCATAGCTTTCTATATAAAAATTTTTCAATGGAAGATCGAGGGCAATCGTATCAACAGCAAAAGCTTCACCTTGCCGTGTTTCATCGTGTTGTATTAAAGTAACTGTTTCGGGCATTCTTATAATTAATTAAGGCCCGCAAAGATACTCTTTACAAGCCTTAAAATGACAGCTTGGCAGTAAAATTAACCTATTAAAAAGGTTTAATTATGCCTAGATGTATATTTGTATCCTCTGGTGAGATAGCATAAGCTGCGGAAAAACTTATTCTATTAAAAGGTGAAATAATTATTCCTCCACCATATGATGTATGCCATTTATTGCTATTTTGCCCTTTTAACCAAACTCTTCCTGCGTCATAGAGCCCAAATACACCAATCTTCCCATTAAAGAGAAACGATCTTACGTTGGTAATATATCTCAATTCATTTTGATTAAAAAGGGTACTATTTCCATAGAAGCGGTCTCTTTGGTACCCCCTTAAAGTTTCTGAGCCACCTATTCGGTTAAATTGAAAAAACTGAGGATCACCTGATAAAGTACTTCCACCACCTCTTACATGGACACTAAATTTTTTACTTAAAGGAATATAAAAACTCGTAACTGCAGCATATTTTCCAACATTATTATCTTTCAATTTTAAATTGTCAGAAAAAGTACTACCAATTTGAAAACTCATACCCCTCACAGGCAATACTGAATCGTTTATATGTTGAAAAACATAACATGCTTCCGCACCTGCAAATGCTTCGTTGCCTCTTACAGATGCAATTGTAAAATTTGTTTCTTTTTTTAAAAACCTTGCAGTATCATTTAGTATTCTGTAAGTGTTGTATTGAATTCCTCCTGTTATTCTGTGGCGGTTATTTATTATTCTATCAACATTTACTTTACCAATAAATTCTTCACTTCTTATTCTATAAAAATTTCTATCCTTATTTGTCAAAAGAGATTCGTTACCTAAGCCGTAAAAATTTGTCCATCTAATTTGATCATAATTTACAAAATTTCTTAAACTCCATTTTCCTAAGAGTTCGAAAAATTTATTGGCGTAAGTAGTACTAAATCCGTTTTCAGAAATAGAATATTTAACATCCGCATATTGCGTATTAGCAAAATCTGCCTTGCGCCATTTATGTTTTACAGTTTTGTATCCTAAACCAACATAAAACCTGTCTTCATTGCTAAAAAATATTTGTGGTGCTATCCCTTTATTATTATATCTAAAGTATCGATAATCATATTTATTTATTGAAGAATCTTTTGAAAAAATGAACTGTGTTTCTTTGGATTGTTTTTGAATTTCATTACCGGGGTTATCGTATATTTTAGTTTTATGTGATGGGCCTTTTACTATAGATTCATCGCTGTACTTGTCATTTTCATTACCGCCAATTAATCTTATTTTTATAGCTTTATTTACGTTGCCCGTTACTTTGTATTCATCATTGCCTTGTATGCCATACAACCTTATTTCATTGGTTTGATTTGTTTTAAAAACTCTGTGAAATACAGGCTTAATTTTAGTTTCGCCCTCTTTTGTAATTTTATAAATATTGATTTCTGTTTCTTGATCGTTTAATCTTATTACTTCAAATTTTTCATTTTTCTCTGTTCCGGTAATCTCTACATCTACATTTAAAAAATTGAAATATGTAGTGGCCCAATTTGGTAATTGCTCCCTTCTTGCTTTTAATTTTGAGGCTATTTCCGGGCCGGATATTGGATACACTTCTACCGGAAATTGTTTTACCGCATTATCTATTACATCATCAGTTAAATTAGATTTTAAATCGTTTGCAATGGTTATCCATTCTTCCAAAGTCACTTCGTTCATTAAATGGTGATCAAGGTTACGGGCAGGAAAATTAAACCTGTTTACATCTTTTAAATCATTATTAAAAGTTTGCAAATGTTTTGCCCTGGCTGCAGGTATTAAAATTTTTAAGAGTAAACCGTCAAATTTTGTAAAAGCATTGTCTCTATCTCGTGGTATTGGAACATACAATGTTTTTTTACCATCTTTAAATGTTGCCCACCTCCATTGGTCTTCGTGCCTACCCCAATCACCAATCAACATATCAAACAAACGTGCTTTTACAAATGCTTTTTGGTCTACAAAATTATCATTATCCTCTAAAATTTTTTCAAGCATTTTTTCTGTGCTCACAATTTTTTTTGAGCTTCCAAAATTTGGTGCTGTTTCCCAATTTTCATCTGGACGCTGTTCAAAAGTGTACAAAATATCTCCTGTACTATCGCTGAATTTACCCAGGGCATTTTGTTTTGGTACATAAACCAATTCAGGGTTTGCATGATAAATTTTTGCAGCTTCGGCCAATGGAGCTACCACCAATGCAGAGTAAGGATGCGAAAAAGTAACCTGATCATTTGCAAGGTTTTCAACAAAACTTCCTAAAGCAATTTGAGGCAAAGCTCCTGCAAAAGTTTTATCTACACTTCTAAACGCATATTCTCTCTCATTTTTATCTGTTACACGTATAGATTTTGTTTGCCTACTTCCACCTATTTGATACACATTTAAACCACCAAGCATGGTATCCAACATTACCTTTTTTACGGTAACTGGTGTATTCCATTCCTTACGATAATGTTCACCCCAAAAAAGTTTATAAAAACTGTTTTTATTATAATTATCTGATGCTTTTATCTTGATGAATGAATTACTGTCATTAATATTTTTAAGTTGTGCAATGCTATTAAAGCTTACAAAGAAAAAAATTATTAATAGGAGCGAAGACTTTTGAAAATTAAACATAAAGTTATAGGCATCATCTGTGGATGCAGTTTTTAAACACTTGTGTTAAAACCGTGCCACCGTACTTTATATATATTGCTTAGATATAGTTTTAAAGATCTAAATAAAATTTCTACGTTTTGGGGAAATGTTACTACTTCATTTTAACAAAGGAAATCGCTGTGAAAGCCAGGTGTTACTTACTGGAGTAATCCACCTGTTTTCCAATGCATCTTTGGTGAGAATGGTATTATCGAAATACAGGGTTTCTGCTGTTATGAATTTGTTTTCTATTGCATAATTTAATTGCGATAGTGGCAAAATTTCTACTTTGTCCTTTATGTAAAAAGTAAGCATTTGCCTATCAAATAATGAAACATTGTATTTCTTCTCAATTTCTTTGATAAGCCTTACTGAACTGTCAGTACTGCAACCGCTAACTCCAGTGGCATTTTCATCTGCCATTAAAATAATAAAACGACCAAAAAACAAATTTGCATAACCTTTTACAGGTGTACCATGGCTTTTCCAATCGTTTACAAATTGTTGCAGCATGCTTTCCATTTCCAATGCCTCCTGCATAAAAAATATACGGTCGCTCTGGTAAATCCAAACTCTTGAATCTGCTGCAAAATCTTCTGGTAGGTATTCGGCTATATTGAAGTTCATGGTAGTATTATTTACAAAGTTTGCTTTTATAAGAATTTAAAGCTGTTTTTTTTACTAATTTTTTTGCATCTATATCTTTTATGTATCCCGAACAACTATTTTTAAAACTAAACCAAGTTCCAATTACTTTGTGTTTGATGGATGTATCTACATTAGAATTATCAAGTATTCTATATTCTAAAAAGAATCTGTTGTATTCATTAAATGCTGGTTCAAGCTGTAAAATTTTTTCTTTAATTTTTCTTGATCCATTTGAAACATCAAAAGAGTCTATATTTTTTACATAAATAGATTGCCAAAAATAATTGTTGTTACTAAAACTTCCTCCTGTATAAAGTTTATGCGTTCTATCACCCCAATTGCAACCACAGTTATGATTAACGTTCACAATTCTTATTACACTATCAATATCATTTAATTTTACAGTAGCTGTATGCTTTGAAGGGCTGCATGATACGTGAAAAATCACAAAAAGAAAAAGCAATAAAACAATGATATTTTTCACCATACTTGTTTAATCAAATATATGTAAAGCTAAATATTTAGCTGAAGATGAAATGTGCGACGCCACCGAAGATGACCATAGCTGTGTTTTAGTTTGGCTTAAAAGCAATGCTTTTAAGCCAAACAAGAAAACCTTACCACCGTATCCCGAAAGCGGGACAAGTTATCCAAAAGAGAGGAGCCACTCTCTGAAAATATAAAATTTCTTTAAATTATTAGAGACTAATCTTCTCCCTTCGGGGGACGGAGGGGGCCAAGGCTCTGCATAACTAATTCTGCAATATCCATCACAGCCACTTCATCTTCCATCTCCTTATTTTTTAGGCCATCTGTCATCATTGTGTTACAAAATGGACATGCTGCAGCAATGATATTTGCACCGGTTGCAAGTGCTTCGTTTGAGCGCTCAATGTTTATCCTTACATCACCTTTTTCTTCTTCTTTAAACATTTGTGCACCACCTGCACCACAGCATAGCCCATTGCTTTTACAGCGTTTCATTTCTATCAATTCTACATCTAACGCTTCCAATACTTTTCTTGGCGCTTCATATATTCCATTTGCTCTGCCAAGGTAACAACTGTCGTGATAAGTAATTTTTTTGCCTTTAAATGCACCATCTTCATTCATGGATATTTTACCATCATCTATTAATTGTTGTAGAAAAGTGGCGTGATGTATTACTTCATAATTACCGCCCAATGCAGGGTATTCATTTTTAAAAATATTAAAACAATGGGGGCATGCAGTTACAATTTTTTTAATGCCATATCCATCCAACACCTGTATGTTTTGGTATGCCATCATTTGAAACATAAACTCATTTCCTGCTCTTCGGGCTGGGTCGCCGGTACACATTTCTTCTTTACCAAGAATGGCGTATTTGGTATTGGTACGCTCTAAAATGGTTGCAAAAGCTTTAGTTATTTTTTGTGCACGCTGATCAAAACTTCCTGCACAACCTACCCAAAATAATACTTCCGGTGTTTCTCCTGCAGCCATCAATTCAGCCATTATTGGTACATGCATATTTGCTTTATTTTTTATAACAGCAAAGTAAGTAACAATTTGTGAGTGATGTTTGCTGCAGAGCAATTATTTTTGTAAATTAATCAAGCATTTGAAAAAATTTATAAAAAAAATTACAAACTGGGAAGCATGGCCTTTCGCTTTAATATATGCTCCCATGGCACCATTTTGGGGTTGGTATATCCTGCGTTCTGGGGCAGTATGGTTTTTTACGCCCAGCAATCCCAAACTCACTTTTGGCGGCATGGAAGGAGAACCCAAAAGGGAAATGTATGATTTATTGCCAGAGGAATTGTATCCCACTACTTTTAATATTCTACCCGGCGAAGATTTTGAAATGGTTTTATCAAAATTAAAATCATCTGGAATAAATTATCCGTTTATCGTAAAGCCCGAAATTGGTGGACAAGGAATTTTATTTAGAAAAATTGATGATGAAGCTTCTTTAAAACATTATCATTCGTTGGTTCCTGCAGAATATATTGTACAAAAAATGGTTCACTATCCAATTGAGGTTAGTGTGTTTCATATAAGGCATCCAAAAAATGAAAAAGGAATTGTGACTGGTTTTTTACACAAAATTCCATTGCAGGTTTTAGGGGATGGAAAGCATACATTGGAGCAATTGGTTTTGCAAAACCCTAAAGCAGAAAAACGCCACAACGATTTGCATAGCCGCCATGCAGAAATGTGGAATACCATTATACCTAAAAATGAAAAATATATTTTAAGCTATGCTGCCAACCATAATAGGGGCGCACACTTTGTAGATTTAAAAGAATTTATAAACGATGATTTGGTAAGAGTGTTTGATAAACTAAGTTATAGGATAAATGATTTTTTTTACGGTAGGTACGATATTATGTGTAATAGTATTGAAGAATTGCAACAAGGCAAAAATTTTACTATTTTAGAATACAATGGTTGCGGTGCAGAACCTAATCATTTTTACGATACAGGTTACACATTAGGGCAGGCTTACAAAGAAATTTTAAAACACTGGAAACTGCTTTATACAATTAGTGCATATAATGCCAAGCAAGGAGTAAAGCCATGGGGTTTTTGGAGAGGTGTAATGTTTAGAAGAGATACTAAGAAATTGTATAATATCATGAAAGAGGCTGATGAGAAGATTGGGTAATCAAAAGGTTTTTCCATGTGTAAGTCCAATAATTTTCTGCGTTAAAAAATCACTTCGTTTCATTAATTTAACCAGCAGGTTTGTCGCTGTTTTTCTCCCAAATAAATATTGTACAAGTTTGCCAGTTGCCAAACGGGTTGCGAAAATTTGATTCCATTGTGACGTATAATCATTCTCCATTTCACTTCTGCTAATTGTATTTTTTAAAAATGCTGAAATGCTTGCAGATGCAGTTTTTGCGCCATGCATTGCCATACTCATACCATTGCCGCAGAGTGGTGTTATCATACCGGCGGCATCCCCAATCATCAACACATTATTTTCTACTGCATTTTTTTTACTGAAAGAAATTTGAGATATTGATAATGGTGCATCATAACAATGAACCATTGTTTCAAAAGCATTTTTTAAATGTGGATTTTGAGAAAGAATGTCTTTTTCTGCTTTTTCAATGGAGCCCGCTTTTTTAATATTAGATGCTTTGGTAAGATAACAAACACAATATTTATTATCTTCTATTTTTGAGATGCCGCAGTAACCATCTTCAAAGTTATGAAGGGCAATGACATCTACCGGGAAATCCATTTTTACATGATATTTAATGCCAACATAATTGTTTAAACGAGAAGATGTTTGGCTGATAAAATGACGTTTCCATTTTACATCAAAATTGCTTCGTTTACCCCAAGAGCCTGCACATACCCTGGCTTTAAAATTTTCATTATTTGTTTTGATTTCAAAAATATCATCTTTAAAATTTATATCTTCTACTTTGCAATTTTGTAAAATTTTTACACCTGCTTTTTCAGCCATTTCTTTTAATATCATATCAAGTTTAAAGCGACTGATACCAAAACCACCAAGGTCTAAATCTGTTTTTAAAGAACTGCCATCAGGCGAGGTAACCCATAATTTTTTTATAATAGGAACTTTAATTTCTGCTAAAGGAACACCAATGTCTTCTGCTAAAAAATCCCAGCTTTCGAGGCTAATATATTCGCCACAAACTTTATGAAAAGGGTAGGTTTCTTTTTCGAATAAAATAACAGAATGCCCAAGCCGCTGTAAAAGAATAGAAAGATTTAAGCCTGCTAGTCCGCCACCTATAATTGCCGTATCGTATATTTTATCTGTTGTCATTTTTTGCAAACAACAAGGTAACGAAATGCCCATTTCCATTTAATAGAGTAAGTTGAAATACCTGCTTTAGCAAACAATTGTTGCCAGTCTTTTTTTAAAAAACTACGGCTTACAGAGATAGGTCCGTCATTTTTTACCATATATGATTTTGAAAAGATTGCGGTAAGCCATTTAATTAAATAATAAGCTACTACATTGCGTTGCAGGTCATTTATAAAAAAACCTTTGGTGCTGTTTTTGTGCATCCATTGCAACATATAAACCAATTGTTCATTGGTAAAATGATGGCAGAATAAGGAGGAGAAAATTATATCTGGTTGTATTTTAAAAACCACTTTACTGTAATCGCTTGCTATCCAATCTACCTTTAATTCCGGATATTGTTCTGATGCAAAATTTATACATGTATCCTTTAAATCTATTCCTACAAAGGAAGCATTTATATATTTTTTTGAAATTGCTTTTAAATTATCTCCACCACCACAACCAATTTCACATACAATATTTTCTTCTTTTTGCGAAGCCGAAAAATGCTTCATTCCACTCACAGTTATTGCATGCCCACCAAGCAAAGTATTTATGGTGTTTAGTTCCTTCATGCAGATCTTTATATCCTCAAAAGGAAGGTCATCGTTATCAAGTATTTCTTTTTTGTTGCTTCTTTGTAGGTTAATCATATGTGGCAGTAAAGGTTTCCATTGTTAAACCCGGGCCAAATGCGGCACCGAAAATTACCGCTTCTTTTTCTTTTTTTTCGATTAGCTCATCCATAATTTTTTGAAGTACGAATAAAATAGTGGGAGAACTCATATTGCCATAATCGTTTAACACTTCATAAGAAGGAAGGAAATCTTGTTTCTCTAACTCTAAACTTTCTGCAATTGATTGTAATATTTTTTTTCCACCCGGGTGAATACACCAGTTGGTTATATCTTCTTTGTTTCTACCTGTTTTTTCTAATGCTGATGCTACCAATTTTTCAAAATCTGCTTTTATCAACTCAGGTATATAACCACTCAGCGTCATTAAAAAACCATTTGTAGAAAGTTCCCACGACATATCTTTTTTACCTTTAAAACTAACATCTGAATAAAAACTTTCAATTCGTAAACCTTTTCCTGCATTATCTCCCTGCATTAATAAAGCTGCACAACCATCTGCAAAAAGCAAAGAAGAGGTAAGGTTATCTACTGAAAATTCTTTTTGAAAATGCAACGTACAAAACTCGGTACAGACAATAATTACATTAGCGTTGGACGAACTGTTACAAAAAGCATCTGCTATTTTCATAGCATGTATGGCAGCATAACAGCCCATGAA
>JANPIF010000024.1:0-9691 GCA_031424845.1 Ferruginibacter sp. | reverse complement strand
TGATACTCACATTGGCACCCGTAGTTTTTACAGCATCGGCCACTGTATTAAAAACCGGACGCTCCAAATGTTGCGATCCACCTTTGTTTGGCGTAACACCTCCCACTACATTTGTACCATATTCAATCATTTGTGTAGCATGAAAACTACCTTCAGTACCTGTAAAACCCTGTACAATAATTTTCGAATCCTTGTTTACTAAAACTGACATGTTTATTGTTATAAATTATAAATATTGTGTGGTAAATTTCGGCAAAGATAAGGGGTGAGGTTGAAGGTTCAAAGTTGAAAGTTAGAGGTATGGTAATGAGTTGCGGGTTTGGGGTTGAGGGGTTACGGGTTATGGGTTGCAATCGTATCTTGGGGGCATTATCATAGCACCTATTTTCAACAATTGTTGCGGCTATACACTATTACTCCGGCATCCCGCAAAGGCGGGACTAACGCACATAACCATCACCGGGGTAACCGTTTCTATCCGCAGCCCGTCATCATTTTTTCATTTTTCATCTTTTATTGTGTAGTAGATTTTGGGCTACGCCGGGCCCCAGGGCTACGCCGTCTTCCATGGGCTACACCCATAGTTACTAAAAGTGAACCCCTTCAGGGTTTGAAGTATCAATCTTTATTATTAATTTCAAAATTATATAATAATTGATCTAACCAATAGATCTCCTAATCCTCCCTCTCCTCGGGAGAAGGAACGAGGGTGAGGCTTTATTTTTTCGATGCCGCTAAATTCTCTGTTACAACTTTTACATAATCTGCCACGCTCATTTTTGCAATCAGTTCTCCAATCAATTCATAAGGTATTTGATCCATCTTTTTAAACCTAACACAACCTTTACCCATATCTAATTTTAAATCTACCTGTTTTGCATATTCAGCCACAAACCAATCCAACAATTTAGGGTCTCCATACAAACCCATGTGGTGCATAGAAATAAAATTTTTTTGGCTGCCGAGGTTAATTAAAGGCAACGGTATTTTTGGATTACAATGGTATCCCGCAGGGTAAATGCTGTGTGGTACTACAATTCCAATCATTCCATAACTCATTTCTTCTTTATAACCCTTCGGTAAGTTCTTTTTAATAACTTTTCTCAATTTGCTTATTGCATCTTTTCTTTCATCGGGTAAAGAAGCAATGTATTCATCTACAGTAGCAGCAGTTGTTGGCATAAAAATTTGTTTTAAAAATTAATTATTATTTTCTGGGTTGATAAAACTTTTGAATTTTATTCATCGGTAAAATCACAATGTTGCTTTGCATGCGTTTTTAAATCTTTACACTATCGTTACTTCAATTCCCATTCCCTTTAATGCATCAACAGTATGGGGAGAAATACCACTATCAGTAATTATTTGTTCTACATCTTCCAGCCCACAAATTCTTCCAAAACCTCTCTTTCCAAATTTGCTGGAGTCTGCCAATACAATTGTTTTTTGTGCAGATTGTATCATCTTACGATTTAGCTGCGCTTCCATAATATGTGTAGTAGTTAAGCCAAATTCCAGGTCAATGCCATCAACCCCTAAAAAAAATTTACTGCACGAAAAATCTTCCAATATTTTTTCCGCATAATTACCTGTAACAGACGAAGAACTTTTTCTAATAATACCACCCAGTACCAACACTTCTGTTTCCTTATGCTGGTTTAGTGCTGTCGCCACATTAAGTGCCGCAGTTATTACGGTAAGATTACCCTGTGGTATTATACTTCGTGCAAGTGAAAGTACTGTTGTGCCAGAACCAATTATGATACAATCATCTGCAAGTACCAAAGATGCTGCAGCTTCGCCAATGCTCTTTTTTTCTTCCGCTTTTATTTTTTCCTTTTCACTTACGTGTCTATCTGTTGTGTAAGGGTTGGCTATAGTGCCACCGCCGTGTGTACGAAAAAGCAACTTTTTATCTTCCAGCAATTTCAAATCTTTCCTGATAGTTACAGATGATACATTCATCTCACTACAAAGTGAAAGCACGTTAACTTTTCCTTCTACTTTTAATTTTTCCAAAATATACTTGTGCCTTTCAGGTAAAGAATTGCTTACATGCTCATTTTCAGTTGCCATATCTCTTTTCGGTACGTTTCAATTATAAATAATAAAGATACTATTATAGGGAATAATATAAATATTCGTAATAATATGAAATTATTATTAAATAAAATAACAGCAAAATAATTAATTTCTTAATTAATGGAAATTTATTTACTTTCATTTTATTATAATTAGTATTTCATTTTTTTTAAAATGAAATTAAATGAAAATATTTGGAATGGCGATATTAACTGCAAAAGATAAAATGACCAATCGGGCGAACTACCTAGAACAATTACAAAATGAAGATTTGTTGTGGGATATTATAGTTATTGGGGGCGGCGCTACTGGTTTGGGGATTGCCTTGGATGCAGTGGCTAGAGGTTACAAAACACTTTTATTAGAGCAGGCTGATTATGCAAAAGGAACATCTAGCAGAAGTACAAAATTGGTACATGGTGGTGTAAGGTATCTGGCGCAGGGCGATATTAAATTGGTAAGAGAAGCAAGTATTGAAAGAGGATTGCTTTACCAAAACGCTCCGCATCTTGTAAAAAATCAAACTTTTATAGTTCCCGTTTATACATTATTTGATAAACTAAAATATTTAATTGGCCTTAAACTGTACGACAAAATTGCCGGAAAATTACGCCTCGGCCCATCTGTACTTATTTCAAAAAAAGAGACCCTGCAAAAAATGCCCGGCATCCGTGCAAAGGGATTGCAAGGTGGTATTGTGTATCATGATGGTCAGTTTGATGATTCAAGACTTGCACTGAACCTTGCACAGAGTATTTTAGAAAATGGTGGTGATGCTATTAATTATATAAAAGTAAACGGACTTTTAAAAGACCAATTAGGAAAAATAAACGGTGTAAAAGCTACAGATATTGAAACTGGCGCAACATTTAATTTTACTTCAAAAGCTGTAGTAAATGCAACTGGTGTTTTTGTTGATGATATTTTGATGATGGATAAACCGGGTAGTGCAAAAACAATTTGCGTAAGCCAAGGTGTTCACATTGTTTTAAACAAAGAATTCTATCCATCAGCTAATGCGTTAATGATTCCCAAAACAAGTGATGGTAGGGTTTTGTTTGCTGTACCATGGCACGATAAAGTTGTTGTAGGTACAACTGATACACCTGTAGATAATGCATCGCTGGAACCACAGGCACTCGAAAAAGAAATTGCTTTTATATTAGAAACTGCGGGTAATTATCTTGATAAAAAACCAGAGAGAACAGATGTACTCAGCGTTTTCGCAGGTCTCCGTCCATTGGCTGCACCCTTAGATGGTGAGCAAAAAACCAAAGAAATATCTCGAAGTCATAAAATTATTGTTTCTCCTTCTCACTTATTTACCATTCTGGGTGGTAAGTGGACTACCTATAGAAAAATGGGAGAAGATATGGTAAACAGAATTGAAAAAGATTTAGAATGGCCGCATAAAATACCGGCAACTGCAGGGTTGCAAATTCACGGATATGAAAATAATATGAACTGGCAAGATCCATTTTACTTTTATGGCAGTGATGCGAAATTGATAAGAGCACAAATGAATGGTGATGCAAATGAATGGATAAGTGATGAATTAAAAATACATAAAACACAAATTATTTGGGCCGTTAAAAACGAAATGGCAAGAACACTGGAAGATGTTTTGTCAAGACGCACAAGGGCGCTTTTATTAAATGCAAAAGAGAGCATTCGTATAGCCCCACAAGTAGCTGCAATAATGGCAAAAGCATTAAATAAAGATGAAGATTGGATTAAAAAAGAAGTAGAGAATTATAAGACAATGGCTGATAAATATATATTAAAATGAAAACTTAGACGCTTAAACTTTAATAGTTAATTTAATATAAATTAAGCAAATGTTAATCATTACATAACGCTCATAAACAATAGCTTGTATGAAATATAACTTTCTTTGCGTTTTGAGAAAAAGCACACTTTTTTAACTTTAAAAACATACCACATGAGCATTTTTACACCGCTCTCTCCTCAAGAAAATAGAATTAAAAATTATTTTAATAACCAAAAACTATTACCAATGATGGCATCGCTAACCATTACTGCAAAAAATAAATTTGCAGGTAAAAATTTGTTGCTGGCATTTGTGTTTGTACTTAGCAGTGTTGCAGGTATGGCTCAGCAAAAAAGCATTTCCGGTTCTATTAAAAATAGAGATGATGGAGCTGGTATACCCAATGCAACCGTTCAAGTAAAGGGTACACAAAATGGAACATCATCCAACAACAAAGGTGAATTTACTTTAACTATAAATCCAAATCAAACGTTGGTTATTTCGGCTATTGGGTTCAATACAACAGAAATAAAAACAGGTACAGCATCTGTGTACAATGTAACATTATTAAATACTGATAAAGAACTGGAAGGCGTTGTAGTAACAGCCCTTGGAATTAAGAGAGATGAAAAAGCATTGGGCTATTCAGTTACAAAAGTAAAAGGCGAAGATATAACCGAGGCTATGAGTAATAACTGGAGCAATGCACTTACCGGAAAAGTAGCCGGGTTAAATCTTATAAAATCTGGCGGTGGCCCATCAGGCAGTAATAAAATAATATTACGGGGAGAAAACTCTTTGGGTGGAAACAGTGATGCATTAATTGTTGTAGATGGTGTGGTAATAAGCAGCAGCAGCGGACAACAAACTGGTAACGGAAGTTCTTCTTATTTACAAAGTGAATCGCCGGTAGATTTTGGTACAAGTTTAAATGACATTAACCCGGAAGATATAGAAAGCGTTACCGTACTTAAAGGCCCAGGTGCTGCAGCTTTGTACGGTGCAAGAGGTGCAAATGGGGCAGTTGTTATTACCACAAAATCTGGCAAGAGCAGGCAAAAAGGTTTGGGTATTACATACAATTTAAATGCATCTATCGATCAGGTAAATCGTTGGATGGATTACCAAAATGAATATGGGCAAGGCACCAGCGGACAAGACACTTGGTACTCTTACAATGCATCCGAAGATGGGCCAAGTACAAGAAGCACAAGCTCTGCGTGGGGGCCACGTTTTGCAGGACAATCTTATTATCAATATGACCCTGCTACCCGTACAAAATCAACCACTCGTTTACCTTGGGTGGCTTATGAAGATAACCGTAAAGACTTTTTTAAAACCGGTAAAACCCTCATCAATTCTATTACGGTGGATGGTGGTAATAATAATACTGGTGTAAGATTATCATTAACCAACTTAACCAACACTTGGATTATACCAAATACCGGTTACAAAAGAAATACAGTAGCACTTTCTTTGACACATAAATTATCAGACAAGTTACAAGTAGCTGCTAAAATTAATTACACCAATAAGTATAGTAATAATCTTCCATCTACGGGTTACAACAACCAATCTATCATGTATTTTATTAGAGGAATGGTACCCAATTCAAATATAGATTGGTTTAAAGATTATTGGGAACCGGGACAAGAAGGAATTGCTCAAACAAGACCATTTAGCAGCTTGTTGGATAACCCATATTTAATTGCAAATGAAATGCTCAACAGATCAAATAGGCACGGAGTTATAGGTAATATTTCTGCCACCTACAATGTAACAAAAGATTTGAGTGTGATGGTAAGATCTGCACTGGACAATGCTTCTGAAGCACGCTCACAACAAAGACCTTTTGGTACAAATAAATTTGCTGAAGGAATGTTTCGTTCACAAAATATTTTCACCCAAGAAATAAACAACGATTTTTTAATACGTTATACAAAAGATTTTGCAAAGAAATTTAATGGTACAGTTTCATTAGGCGGTAGCCAGATGCGTAACCGTTATGTGAGAGATGAATTGCGTGCCGACCAGTTAAATTTACCTGGCTATTATAATTTAGCAAACAGTAAGAACCCTTTGGTTGCTTTGCCTTACCGTGCAGAATATAGGGTGAATAGTTTTTACGGATTAGCACAAATAACTTATGACAAATTTTTATTTTTAGATATTACTGCAAGAGAAGATTGGGCCAGTACTTTAGCCACACCAACTTCAACAAAAAATACTCCGTTCTTTTATTCATCTGCTAATTTGAGTGCGATCCTTTCAGAAAAAATAACTTTACCAACTGCTATTTCATTTCTTAAAGTGAGAGGTTCATTAGCAGGTGTCGGAAGTGGTGGTACCATTCCTTATTTAAGTGCATTTGCTTACAGCCCTACTCTATTCCCCGGCGGACTTGCCAATCCTTCTGCTATAGCAAATCCTGATTTAAAAGCATTGCTTACAAATAGTTTGGAGTTTGGTTTGGATATTAGATTCTTAAAAAACAGAATTGGATTAGATATAGCTGTTTACAGAAACAATACAAAGAACCAAATTTTTCCTGTGCCAATTGATAGATCTGCCGGTTTTGCAGCAACAATTGCCAATGCAGGTTTGGTAAGAAATAAAGGAATAGAAATACAGTTGAATGGCAACGTACTTAAAACTAAAAAAGGTTTTGCATGGGATGTATTTGCAACGTATGCTGCCAATAGAAATAAAGTAGTAGAGTTAATTGATGGGGTGGATGTATATGTTATGAGTACCGGACCTGCAAACCGTGGATCGATAGAAGCAAGGCCAGGTGGGCGTATGGGAGATTTGCACGGCATTGGCTATAACCGTGCACCTGACGGACAAATAATTTACAACGCACAGGGTTTACCAACAAGATCTACAGAAATAAAATATTTAGGGAACACAAACCCAAGCTGGAAAGGAAGTATTGGTAATGAATTTAAATACAAAAACTTTCGTTTAAATATTTTATTTGATGGGCAGTTTGGTGGTGTTGGTTACTCACTTACCCATGCAGTTTTAATGGAAGAAGGAAAATTGAATAAGACATTGCCTGGGCGTTACAATGGCATAGTTGGTAATGGTGTTCAATACGATGCAGCTACTGATAAATATACTCCTAACACTGTTGTAGCCACAAATATTCAAGCATATTACGATGCACATTTCAACAGAGACAATGTGGAAGCAAATACTTTCAAAACTGATTTTATAAAATTGAGAGAACTACGTTTTGATTACACCATTAATCAAAAACTGATCAGTAAATTAAAATTACAGAGAGCTACTATTGGAGTGTATGGCAGAGACTTATTTGTAATAAGTGAATGGCCTGCCTTTGATCCTGAATTTGGAACATTAAACGACGGACAAATAAATGCAGGTTTCGAAATAGCACAATTCCCATCTACCCGTACAATGGGTGTATCATTAACAGTAGGTTTTTAATTGAACACTTTTAAAATTAAAAAAATGAAAACATTAAAATCAATCATACTTGCAGCCTCCATAGCTGCTGTTACGTTTTCTTCTTGTACAAAAGATTTTAAAGAAGTAAATACCAATCCAAATACACTACCGCAAACGAGACCGGAATTGTTATTGGAATCTGCAATCTATGCAGTTAGAAATGCTAATCAAACAAGAGAACATCGGCTGATACATGAGATGATGCAGGTGCATGTAACGGTAAGTAATTCTGATGAAATTCATCGCTATATTATTCGCCCATCGGAGTCAGATTACATGTGGAATATTTGGTATCCTCAGCTTACCAATTTTAAAGATGTGTATGAATCTGCAAAAAAACTTTCTACCCTTCCAAACCAAGCATACAATTTTTCCTACATGGGCATTTCACGCATTATGGAAGCATGGGTTATGTCGCTTATAACCGATACCTATGGAGATGTGCCTTATACAGAAGCAAACAGGGGCAGAACGGATAATATTTTTCAACCAAAATTTGACACACAAAAAAGTATTTACGATAGCTTATTTGTAAGATTGGAAGAAGCAAACAATTTGCTTGAATTAAACCTTGCATTGCCTGCTACACTTACACCAAGAGATCCTTTATTTGCCGGTGATTTAACCAGGTGGAGAAAATTTGGCAACAGTCTTTATTTACGTTTATTGCTTCGTGCATCTGGCAGAGCAGAAAGCAATGCGGCTGCAAAAATTCAACAAATGGTTGTTACAAATCCTGCTAATTATCCGCTGATGGCAAACAATGCAGAGTCAGCCGTGCTAAGGTTTACAACTACTGCACCATTTGTATCTGCCTTTAATACCTACCGTGATTTTGATTTTAATGGCGAGAATGGATTGTCAGAATTTTTTATAAATACATTAAATACATGGAGCGATCCTCGACTTACAAAATGGGCAAGTTTAGTTAACAGTACCTACACTGGCATACCAAGTGGTTATGCGCCGGGCAACCAGCAAGATCGTCAATCCGCTTACTTACCTGCATTAAAAAACGAACCGCTCACTGGTAATATTTTAAATTACGCAGAGGTTCAATTCATGTTGGCTGAAGCTACAGTAAGAGGTTTTATTACACCATCTACAGCAGCCAAAACCTATTATGAAAACGGAGTTACAAATGCAATTACTTTTTGGGGACTAACAGTTCCAACAGGTCATCTTACGAAGCCTTCCATCATCTGGATAGAAACAGAAACAATGGCACAAAAATTATCGAAAATCATTACCCAAAAATACTTTACTTATTTCTTTACGGATTTTCAATCGTGGTTTGAACATCGCCGTACCGGCTATCCTAATTTACCTGCAGGTCCGGGTTTGCAAAACGGTGGAATAATGCCTACAAGGTTCGTATATCCTGTATCTTTTCAGTCATTAAACCTTGCCAATTACAATGCAGCAGTTGCTCAAATGGGAGCAGATAATATGACAACAAAAGTGTGGTGGGATGTAAACTAATCTTTTTAAAAAAGCTATAAAAAATTAAAAATGAAATCATTTAAAAAAATAATTTTCACGTCAGCAACAGCTGTATTAATTTTCTTTTCTTCCGGCTGTTTAAAAGAAAATGTGAATGAATCTGAGGGAACACTCGGAGAGTTTGTAACGTTGTTTGCTATGCGGCAGGCTTATCAGGGAAATGAAATTACATTAGACGCAAATTCCCTGGGTGGCGCTTCCAAAATAACAGGCATAGTTATATCAGATAAAGCTGGGTTGAACATTGAGCCCGGTACATTTGTTTTGCAACAAACCATTGCATCTCCCAATGCAGCTACTGATGTTACACGTGGGATAATAATTAAAATGTCCGATGCTAATGCTAACTATAACGTGGGAGATTCTCTTGTAATAAACATCAATGGAACAAAACTTGACCGAGTAAATGGCAAGCTTATTTTAAACGGATTAACGGGTGATAAAATAACAAATATTGCTTCAGGTAAAATACCATTGTTACGATTCGTAACACAAGGAATACTTGCACAAAAAATGGAAGAATTTGAATCTACTCTTGTTGCATTACATGCAGATGTTGTTGATTATGCCGCAGGAAGTACTTTTTCGGGATTAAAAAAATTAAGAGATAATACAGGACCGGAAGTATTTTTAGACAGCAAATCAACAGCAACTTTTGCATCCTCTCAGCTGCCTTTAAATGCACAGTTCACAGGCATAGCTGCATTCTTAAATGAAACAGGAAAAGATATTACCGGCGCTAAAAGAACAATTAATATCCGAAATATATCAGACATTCAATTTAGTAGTGGCTTGTTATATTCCAACTTTCCCGAGAGTTTTGAAACGCCTGATGCTACAACAAAAAGCAGTTACAACAGT
>JANPIF010000023.1:0-4119 GCA_031424845.1 Ferruginibacter sp. | reverse complement strand
TTAATGGCTTTCATGGTTATTGTTTGTAACACTTTACCATCTGCACTCAATACATTCATTGCTATATCCTGCTGCATTGGAGAATCTATTTCTATCGTAGAAATATCTCTTACCGGGTTAGGATATGCGGTTATGGTTTGGTTCTTTTCAGTAACTCTTACATTCTTAATTTCTGAATAAACAAACTGGCCATTAGCATCAATTTGTTTTATGCGGTAATATATGGTTCCATTACTTTTTATTTTGGAAATATTTCTATCTATAGCATTATATAAATTATTAGTAGACCCATTATTTAATTTGGGTAATAAAATTATTTTTTCAAATGTTAATCCGTCTAAGCTTCTTTCAACTTCATATCGATCTGTTATGGCAGTTTCATTTTCTACAGCCCAAGAAATGTAAGCATCGTTGTCTTTTTTAACAAGATCGAAAGCTGTGAATTTTACAGGAAGAGCAACATTTGCAATCGGTACAAAAGAGTAACTTCCATAACTGCCACCATTAACTGATCCGGGTCCATAAAACATTGAAGTATAATTTACATTTTCATTACCTGATACTTCAATATAAAAAGCTAATTGACTTGTGGAGCCCCCATTGGCCAAGTGAGCAAAACGGACAGCAGTTGTATTTATGGTGCTGTTATTTATTTGAAGTTCTAATGCGTTTACTTCCACTCCATTTGTAAAGCTAAATACCGGAGAACCTAATGTTGTAGCAGCAAATAAATAAGTGTAAAATCCACCTTCATCGGTTACTTGGTTTAAATAGTTACCAGTAGGTACAAATGCACTTAGTGGATTATTTTTAATTGTAACCGTTGGTTGAGGTAGTACTGTATTAGGTATTTGAACTGTAAATTGTACGTTGGTAATTTGCCCACTAAATGTTTCATTTGGTCTAATCTTCAACATTACAGCGTTGGCAGATGATCCTGCAACCATTGTACCTTGAAACAATGCTGTGGTAGATTGTGCTCCCAAGTTTAAACTCACAAAACCCGTAAAAAAAAGGAATAAAATAATTTTATTTTTCATCTTGTATATATTTAGAATTTTAAAGTGGAAGTAATTGATTTTTTACAACAAGTTCGCCATTACCAAGTACAGTTAATAAAAATGCTCTATCATTTTGCGAACCCTGATATCTAGCAATCCTATTCATATTTAGATCTGCTCTTGAATAAGTAGATAAGGTTGTTAGTTCATTATTTCCTAAATCACTTAAAAGAACCGCTCTGTCATTTTGCGAACCTTGATATCTAACATTTATGCTAGCATTTACATTACCACCATAAAGCATATTTACAGTTCCGTTATTAAAATAATTACTACCCGCAGTTCCCATAAAATTTCCTGATGTGGCAGGGTTTGTAAAGTTTAACTTAGTGGCATTTGCAGTTAAAGCAAGCGATTGATTAAATACAGCAGGGTTAGAAGCCATGCCTATATGGTTACGATGCCTTACGGCAATGGTGTAGTTTGCAGGGTCTACATTTTTAAAATAGATGGGAGATACTCCGTCAATATCTACAATATCACCATCTCGTTGCAGTAATGCAGCTCTTGTTTGCGTAATGGTATTGCCTGGCGTTATATTACTTCTCAATTCTACAAAAACCCAATCTACAATATTGTCGGTTGCCACAGGCATATCATTAAATGCAGTAGCCGTAGCGGTTTCTGTAGTAGTATTATTTGTGTGGGTAAAAGATGCGTTGTAAGGAGCATTTCTATATGGATCACTAGAAGGTAATAAATTTCCTGTTGGTGCATTGCCAGGAACATAGGCTGCTGTGGTTCTTAAAGCATCATTCATAAAACCAGTACCTGTATTATAAGCCCCTTGTAAAAATACTTTTGAATCTAGGAGTACGAATCTGTTCATCCCAAATAATTCTCCGGTGTTGCCTGTAATATTTGCACCAACTGTGTTAAGTGCTGCATCTTGGCTTCCGCCTGCTACACTCCAATTTGTACCATTCCAATAAAAACCTCTTAAATCTGTTTCAACACCTGAACCAAAACTTATAAACCTTGTTGGGTCCACATAAGTTGCTACAGCGTTGGTTGTTCCACCAGTAATGCCTACTTTATCAATCGGCCAATTTGCGAGTAAGTAAGTCTCTGTACGTGGATGCTTATTTGTATTTGCTACTCCTTTGGCCTGAACACCAATGGAGGCGCTTGCATAGGTACTACCGGTGTTTGAAATTGATATAGGTAAATAATCTGTTCCTACACCCACCGGTGTAACTACATTACTAATATCTCCGGTTAGTTCTCTTCTCACATAACCGGTGCCATCTGTTTCAAAAAATTTGCTGCTACCCATTCCTATACTAGTAGCTGTAGATGCTAATCTAATCGTATTATTTCCAACAAATAATTTGCCTGAGGTAAATTTCATTGAACTTCCTATGCGAATGTTGCCCGTAAGTGTAGCGTTAGCAGTATTATCCATTTCTAAATTTGGAACAGTGAAACCATTCATATTCACATTTTGGTTAGCACTTCCTTTTAAAATCAAATTGCCTGCACCTGTTATATCAGCATTGCTTACTACATCTCCCTGTACTGTTACAAATGCACTACTTTGTATATTAAATACGGCACCGCTGCTAATGGTTAACTGAGCTTTGCCTATATTGCTCATCATTGAAAAAAAAGCAATTGCTGCAATGAGTAATTTAATTTTCATAAAAAAATATTTACAAGCCTGATATAATATTGTTTAAGGCAAAACAAATTTAAATTTTACCCTATTGTTATGAATTCTTAATTAGTAAACGGTTGTTATTAGTTATTAATAGGGTGGAGGAAAATAAAGCGATCTAAAGTTATTCATAAAATTATAACATTACATTAATTATTAATAAATAAAATTCCTTTTTTGGAATTAATTAATGCATGTAATAATTAGGTCAACATCTTGTTCTATATAGGTGTAAAATAAAATATATTCTGAATAAAAAACAATACCACTTTTGGGGGATAATTTTTTAATTTTTTATGATGGTGGTTTTATTTTCTAACATTGTTATTCGTTTTTTTAATTCTTCTATTTCTTTTATTAATACCTGTATGGCCGCTAAGGAAATGCCTGCAGGGTCTAACGTGCTAATGCTTTTATCATCTACCCCTACATTAAAGGCGGCTTTAAAATCCTGCGCCATGGGACCAATATGATATTCCTCGGTTCCTTTATATTTCCATTTGGTAACTGATAAAGCAGCCACTTTTTTTATAAGTTCCGCACCATTAATTTCTGTGATATCTTCTTTTTTATTTACATCGCTTGCATTGGTCCACACACCACCATTTGTAAGAAAAGCGCCATTGCCATTGCCTGCACCGCTGCCAACTTCCAAAGCATGGGTTGCTGCTGTAACAGTTGGAATTCCAAAAACCCAATCGTTTACATTGCTGTTTCCAAAAGCCATGGTGTTACTCGCAGATACGGATGCCTGCGAACCAATAACTGTTGCATTGTTTAAACCATCAACATCAACATCGGCACCATTGCCAATAGCAGTGAGTCGGTTGCCGGTAATATTTGTGGGAAGCGTTTTGTAACCGATGGCTGTATTGTTGTACCCGGTTGTAGTATTTGCTAATGCTCGACTACCTACTGCTGTACTTTGGGTTGGGTTATTAATGTCGCTGATGGCATTCGCTAAGGTGCTATCGCCAATAGCTACATTGTAACTTCCAAATGTGTTTGAATACAAAGCTTTGCTGCCAACAGCAGTATTTTTAGTTCCCGAAGTATTTAAATAAAGGGCTTTATGGCCGGAGGCAATGTTTTCTATTCCACTAGTAATAGAATAGAGTGACTGATAACCTAATGCACTGTTATATGTCCCTGTTTCGTTATTATACATTGAACTGCTTCCGATTGCTGTATTGTAGGTACCATTTGTATTTTCGTGTAACGAATTGTGTCCAATTCCTGTATTTTCCTGACCAGTCGTATTTCTATCCATACTTAAGCTACCCATTGCCGTATTTCCTATACCATTTGTATTAGAATCCATGGAACGGAAACCAATTGCTGTATTATCGTTACCTGCCTGATTTATATTAAGTGCTCCGGTTCCGGTTGCCGTATTTCGGG
>JANPIF010000022.1:0-17854 GCA_031424845.1 Ferruginibacter sp. | reverse complement strand
CAGCAACAATGAACTTACATCTCAATATAATGTACGTGGCGGCAACTACGATGAAAATTTAATTTACATAAACGATTTTGAAATTTACCGACCATACCTTGTAAGCAGCGGGCAGCAGGAAGGTCTCAGCCTCATTAATCCTGCAATGACAAAAAATATTAATTTTTATACGGGAGGTTTTCAAAGTAAGTATGGAGATAAAATGAGCAGTGTGTTGGATATTCAATATAAAAAGCCAAACAGTTTTGGCGGCAACGTTTACTTAAGTATTTTGGAGCAAGGTTTACAATTAGAAGGTTCTTCTAAAAACGGCAAACTCACCTACCTTACCGGCCTTCGAAATAAAAGCAACAGAAACTTGTTGAGTAATCAACCGACAACAGGGGCATATATTCCATCAGCATCGGATGCTCAGGGTTTAATAAGTTACAAAATTTCAGAAAAAATACAAGTTGAATTATTAGGTATATTATCAGCATCTCGTTTTACCTTTTTCCCTGAATCTGTTAAAAAAACAACCTCTGTATTTTCCCCTTTTTTTACTGCTAACCTTGGGCTTGATGTGTTTTTTGAAGGACAGGAAAAGGATTCTTATACTTCGAGCCTAATTGGCTTATCTGTACTTCAATCCATCAATAAAAAAACTAAATTGAAATGGATGCTTAGCAGATTCACTGATAAAGAAAAAGAAAATAGAGATATAGGTGGTGCTTATCTTTTTGGCGACAGAGATTTTGATAATGCAAGCCCAACATTTGGGCAAATTACAAATCCGTTAGGAGCAGGTTACACACAAAATTATGCAAGAAATGAGTTGGATATAAACATATATAACGCAACCCACAAAGGTAGTTACGAGATAAAGAACAATTTTGTGCAATGGGGATTGTCTGCCGAACAAACAAACATAAAAGATAAACTGGCTCAGTTTGAATATAGAGATTCTGCCGGATATTCTCTTCCATACACGCCCGGTGCCCTCACCTTATTTAATGTACAAAATAGCGTTGCAGATTTAAGTATTCAAAAGTACAGTGGATTTATACAGGACAATATTAAATTGTTCAGCAAAAAGAGTGATGTGACTTTGCAGGCCGGTGTACGGTTTAACTATAACAGTTTAAACAAAGAATTTTTAATAAGCCCAAGAGCACAATTAAGTTGGAAACCAATGGGCAAAAAAGACGTGGTTTTTAAAGCGGCTGCCGGTGTGTACAACCAGCCACCATTTTATAGGGAGTTAAGAAAAAATGATGGCACACTTAATACAAATATAAAAGCTCAAAAAAGTGTGCAATTTGTAGCCGGTGCAGATTATAATTTTAAAGGCCCTGGTAACAGAATACTGAGATTTACAACTGAAGCATATTACAAACAATTGACAGCCGTAGTACCCTATGATATAGATAATGTAAAAATTAGATATTTGGGTAGTAACAATGCGAAAGCATATGCCACCGGTGTAGAGTTTAGGCTTTTTGGGGAACTTGTAAACGATGCTGAAAGTTGGTTGAGCGTAGGATTTATGCGTACTAAAGAAGATATAAGAAACGATAGTTATTTCGATTATAAAAATGCTGCAGGGGAAATTATACGTGCAGAAACTATTGACCAAATACCAACAGACAGTATAAAAAATGATGTTGGATTTGTTCGTCGCCCCACAGATAGATTAATAACCGTGGGTCTTTATTTAGAAGATTATTTGCCTACCAATAAAAATTTTAAAGTACACCTTAACGCTATTTATGGAAGTAATATGAGCTACAATGTTCCGGGTTCAGTGAAATACAGAAATGGCTTGATCATTCCTGCGTATATTAGGGTAGATATGGGTTTCAGCGCTTTGTTGCTAAGCGAAAAATCTGTAAGAAGGAGCCATAATCCATTTAGAAATTTTGATAATATATGGGCAAGTTTAGAAGTATTTAACCTTATTAACAGAGAGAACACCATTTCATTTGAACTCATAAAAGATTTTTCCAATACGGTTTACGCACTCCCTAACAGACTTACACCAAGGTTAATTAATTTTAAAATAGTAGGAAAGTTCTAAATATTTTTTCACATAAAATTTTCATAATGTGAATAATTTTATTATACATCAAATCATTACTATGCAGTAAATTTGATGTAGACATTTGGTTGAAATAAATCAACCAATTATAAGCAAACCAAAGATTTAAAATTGACAGAAACGATTATCAATTTAGAAAATGTAAACCCTATTGAATTTTTCGGAGTTAACAACGGCAAGCTCGACATTCTGAAAAAGAAATTTCCCCTTTTAAAAATTTTAAGCAGAGGTACACAAATTAAATTAAGTGGCGCAGCAGAACAGATAGAAGAAGCAAAGGAAAAAATAGATCTTCTATTAAAATATCTGGAACGAAGCGGACACATGAGTGAAAATTATTTTTCGCAGATTTTAGGAGGTGATGATGAAAAAAGTATAGATAATTTTATTGACCGAAACCCTAACGATGTGTTGGTTTTTGGGCCAAATGGAAAAACGATAAGAGCAAGAACTGCCAACCAAAAATTAATGGTTCAGGCTTGCGATAAAAATGATATTGTATTTGCAATTGGGCCTGCAGGTACAGGTAAAACATATACAGCAGTAGCTTTAGCGGTAAGAGCTTTAAAAAACAAATTGGTAAAAAAGATTATCTTAACAAGACCAGCTGTAGAAGCAGGTGAAAGTTTGGGTTTTTTACCTGGTGATCTTAAAGAAAAAATTGATCCATATTTACGTCCGTTGTATGATGCTTTAGATGATATGATACCCGCTGATAAATTAGCCTATTATATGACGACAAGGGTCATTGAAATAGCACCGCTTGCTTATATGCGTGGTCGTACACTGGACAATGCATTCATTATTTTAGATGAAGCTCAAAACACCAATGACCTCCAAATTAAAATGTTCTTAACAAGAATTGGTCCCAATGCAAAAGCAATCATAACCGGCGATCCTACACAGGTTGATCTTCCAAAAAATATGCAGAGCGGTTTGTGGCGTGCAACTAGATTATTGAAAAATATTGATGGCATTTCTCATATTGAATTGGATGAAGAAGATGTAGTAAGGCATAAGTTGGTAAAAGCAATTATAAAAGCCTACAACAAAGATGATAAAAATGCTTTGGAAGAACAGGAAGCAGAAAAAGCAAATAGAAGAAGACCTGACCGTAGTTAATTAAATTAAAATGAATTATAAAATTATAATAAGGTGGCTTATCAGCTACCTTATTTTTTTTAATACAGCCTGCAAGCCTAATAACCAGGTGCATACTTTTATACAAAGTGAGGAGGAAAGAATAAAAAACAAAATGGGTACTGAAATATTGAGAATTAAACTTGATTCAGTAAAGCAACTAATTGAAGCCGGAGATATCATTACCCGTACCGGCAATGATTTTACAAGCCAGAGTTTAAAGACACTTAACAGAAAAGACAAAACATTTTCTCATTGTGGTATTGCCAACATTGAAAACGGAAGTCTGGTTATTTACCATGCTATTGGCGGAGAGTGGAATCCCGATCAAAAGATTAAAAGAGAATCCTATGAAGCATTTACAAATCCTCAAGAAAATACCATCATGGGTGTTTATCGTTTCAACATTTTAAAAAACGAAAAAGAAAATCTTCTTAAAACCGCAAAACAATTTTATAAAAGCAACATACAATTTGATATGGATTTTGATTTAAAAACAGATGATAAAATGTATTGCGTAGAATTTGTTTATAAATCCTTTTTAAATGCGTCTGCCAACAAAATTACATTTGCCCACAGTTTTATTAACGATTTCGAATTTGTAGGTGTAGATGATATTATTCATCACCCTTTATCAAAAAAAATTGCTTTGCTCAGTTACAAAATATATTAATATTTTTGGCTACTTAAAACTTAAAAAGTAACATATGAAAAAACTATTATTTGCTGTATCATTATTATGCACCTTCGCATTTGTAAGTTGTAAAAGCAACAGCGGAGGCAACCCAAATGAAGTATTGTCTCAATTTTTTGATGCAATGGCAAAAAAGGATACTGTAAAAATAAAAGCACTTACCACAAAAGAAAGTGAATCTATGTTGGGTATGATGACAATGGGCATGTCCATGTCAGACACAAAAGATTTGGAAAAATACGATAAAACAAAAATGGAATTTGGCACTGCGGTTATAGATGGCGACAATGCAAAAGTTCCTGTAAAAGACAAAGCAAGTGGCCAAATAGTAAATTTTCCAATGAAAAAGCAGGATGGACAATGGAAAGTTGCTTTTGATAAAAGCAGTGTGATGGAAATGGGCATGGAAAATATGAAAGACAGCAAAATGAATATTGCTGACAGTTTAGAAAAAGGTATGGATGCCATGAAAGATGTAAATATGGATTCAATGATGAACGAAGTAAAAAAAGCAATGGATACCAGTAAAATGGATATGAACAAATAATTAAAAATTTTATTTTAAAAGAGGCTGAATCAAAATTTTGAATTTTGATTCAGCCTCTTTTTTTTATGCTCATATAAAAATATTAGATTTAAATTTGAATAATTATTAATACTGTTTAATATTATACATGAAATTATTTTTTGTAACTCTAATATCCGTTTTGTCGTTAAGTTCTTGCTTTAACGATAAACAAAAACGCCCAACAACATCAACTGAAACAGGTACAGCATTTATTAGAGCTACGCTTGATGGTAATTTTAAAGATGCAGAATCACTTTTACTGAAGGATGAACAAAATACTGCAATGTTTGAATCGTATAAAACATATTACAATAGATTACCTGCAGAAAAAAAACAGGCCTATAAAAAAGCCTCTTATACTATCAACACTTTAACAGAGCCAAACGACTCCACCAGTATTATTAATTACAGCAATTCATACATGAAACAACCAATGGATATTAAAGTAATTAAAAAAGATAATTTATGGAGTATCGATTTTAAATATACATCAGCGGATAGTTCATCAAATTAAATAAGATGATTAAAAGTTTGTTATTGGTGGGCTTAGGTGGAGGATTAGGAGCAATGTTTAGATTCCTTTTAAGTGCTTCATGGAAATCATATAGCTTTCCATTTTCAACTTTAATAATAAATATCATTGGTAGTTTAATTATAGGAATTGTATTAGCCCTGAATGAAAAAAACAGTTTTATCTCAGATGATTTAAAATTATTTTTAGCAACGGGTATTTGCGGGGGTTTCACTACTTTTTCAACATTTAGTGTAGAAAATGTGCTATTATTAAAAGCAGGTAATTATTGGCTAGCAACCTTCTACATTTTCACAAGTATTGCGGGATGTTTACTAGCCACATTAGTGGGCTTTAAAATTATAAACAACTAAATTATGTATGTATTACACCCATGGCATGGTGCCGAATATGGCTATGATGCCCCAACACAGGTAAACGCTATAATTGAAATACCAAAAGGTGGTAGATGTAAATATGAGATAGACAAACCTACCGGATTATTAAAACTAGATAGGGTTATATATTCTTCATTTCATTATCCTATTAATTATGGTTTTATACCAAAAACATTGGGTGATGATGGTGACCCATTGGATATTTTAGTTTTATGCAGCGAAAGTATTGCACCATTGTGCCTTGTAAAAGCCACAGTAATTGGCAATATGCAAATGATAGATAATGGTGAAAAAGATGATAAAATTATTGCTGTAGCATCCAACGATCCGTCTGTAAACCATCTTACAAGTGTGGAAGATTTACCAATGCATTTTATCAGCGTTTTAAAAAACTTTTTTGAACAATACAAAGTACTGGAGAATAAAAAAGTAGAAATTGATGAGTTTCAAAATAAAGAAGCAGCTTACAAAGTAATTGAAGATTCCATTAAAATGTATAAAGAACATTTTCCAACAAATGACGCCACCAAAAAATAAAAAAATGGAATTACAAACAGTTTTAATTCTCCTGCTTATTGGGCTTATGGCAGGGGTGTTAAGTGGGTTAATTGGTATTGGTGGCGGTATCATAATTGTACCTGCACTTGTTTATTTTATAGGCTTTTCGCAAAGAACTGCACAAGGCACATCATTGGCAATTTTATTGTTGCCTGTGGGCTTATTGGGCGTAATACAATTTTACAAAGCAGGTTATGTAGATGTAAAAGTAACTGCAGTTATTGCGCTTGCTTTTTTTATTGGAAGTTATTTTGGTAGCCGTATAGCACTCACTATTTCGCAGGAAATATTAAGAAAATGTTTTGCCATTCTATTAATTATCATTGCTGTAAAAATGTTGTTTTTCGATAAACAAACGAATGATAGAGAAAAGGAAGTTCAAACTACTCCCACACATATTTCTTAATTGTTTTATGGAATCTTATTGCCATTTCATCTTAAGTAAATAAACTGCATTTTTAAAACCGAATGGGAATAAGATACCACGATAAGGATGACAAGGAATTGCTGCAATCATTTTACAATGATAGAGACAATGATTGCCTTGGTATTTTACTTCAACGGTATACAGGTATGCTTTTAGGTGTAAGCATGAAGTATTTAAAAGATGAAGATGATGCCAAGGATAGCGTGCAACAAATTTTCTTAAAAGTTATAAACGAATTACAAAAATATAAGGTTGAATATTTTAAGAGTTGGTTATATATGGTTGCAAAAAACCATTGCCTAATGAAGCTGAGAGATAAAAAATACCAAACTGTAGAAATAAGTGAAAAGTTTATTTCTGCAGAGAATGAACAGGAAGAAAAAGTAAGTTTAGTTACAAAAGAGAGCTCTCTAAATAATTTAGAAGAAGCATTGAAATTGCTAAATGTTGAACAAAGAGTTTGTGTAACTTTATTTTATTTAAACAAAAAAACTTATCAGGAAATTATAGAAGTTACTGATTACAATGCATTGCAGGTAAAAAGTAATATTCAAAATGGTAAGAGAAATTTAAAAATCATCTTGCAAAGAATGGCACAAAATGAACAATAAATTTGATGACATATTGCCCAATAATTCTTCTGACAACCACGAGAGTTTGAAGGAGCTTAATGATGCATTACACAGAGATGATTTATCATTTGAAAATGAACATGACTTTGAGCAAGATGCAGCCGAAGGGTTGAATCAAATAAACGAAGTAGATATTACTTTGCATATAGCAGCTTTAAATAAAGGATTAAAAGAAAAATTAAAAAAACAAAATAAATACAAGCGTAAAATTCCTGACCAAACAATGGTTTATATTACCATTATAACCTTATTAATACTTGTGGTGGTAGCATACATAATTATAAAAAAAGTTATGCAATAAGTTATGCTTGTGCCAGCAATTGCCTTTGCACCAAAGCAAACATAGGTTCTGTAGAAATTATTTTAGCAGAATGTTTTACATATGGAGGTATAAAAATAAGATCACCTTCTTTATACGTTTTTTTCTCACCATTAAGGCTCATAATACAACTACCTTTTACAATATGGATATACTCATTTTCTTGGTAATGAATTTCTTCATTAAAAACTTCTTTTATCCAAACTGCTGCATTTTCCACTTCAATGGTAGATGGTAATGGTACAATTTTAAGATTACCATCAAACGGTAAAGAAGCCTGCAAATTATTTTGTTGTATTACTTTCTCTAAATTGTCTTGATAATTTTCAAGATCCATAAGTGGTAAAAAACTACAGTTGTTCTTTGCACTGCTTTCATAAACCTTACGCATTAAACGATACTTTACTTTAGAAAGCGAACCAGCAATTGGTGCCGAGGAGAGAGCAAGATTTTTTTGAAAAATGGCTATTTCATTCCTAACAACTTCAAATTTTTTACACATTAGATCTACTTCCTCACGCTCTGCTACAGAAACATCGTTTAAGCAATAACGCTCAATAATACCAGATTTTAAAAATTTGTTCAGCATATAGGTAGAGGCAAAAGTAGTTTTTTACCTTTACAATTTACTTTATCATTAATTAGCTGGTATGGTAATTTATTTATGAGAGTAAAATATTGTAGATTTTTAGATAATAAGTTATTATGATTTCATTACCTGCACATATCTATTGGTTCTACAAAAAATAACAAATTAACAGTAATCTTAATAAAAAAAGTTTATTTTTACATTCTGAAAAAGTTAATTACCATATTACTTTTAATTGTGTACAGCACAACAAGTATAGGCGCTACTGTACACTTGCACTATTGCATGAATAAATTTGTGGGATGGGATTTAAAACATAGCGAGAACAAAAAGTGTGGCAAATGTGGGATGAAAGAAGATGTAACTAAAAAGGGTTGCTGTAAAGATGAACACAAACAATTAAAATTAGATAGTGATCAACAAAAAAGCACAGTTGCTTCTTTTGTAGATATAATCCAATCTCCATTAATATTACAACCAACTGATAGTTACAATTTTCAAATAACTAGATTTGAGAAAATAACAAATACTTATTTTCATCCTCCCCCACTTCCTCCGCTACAAAAGTTTACTATTTTGTATTGTACATTTCTGATATGATTTATTGATTTATTTTTTGTGCCTACACAAATTGTGTACGGTTATTCTTATTATTCAAAAAATTAATCATTAATAAATTTATATAAAATGAAATTTTTATTATCAATAGCAACTACTTTGTTGCTTACAAGTACTACCTTATTTGCACAAATAAAAAACGCCAAAACCGAAACAGTAAAAGTGTATGGTAACTGTGGAATGTG
The DNA here is from genome assembly GCA_031424845.1 of Ferruginibacter sp. GTDB lineage: Bacteria > Bacteroidota > Bacteroidia > Chitinophagales > Chitinophagaceae > Ferruginibacter. Next base: position 9,138 of record JANPIF010000022.1, on the reverse strand, counting down.
TAAATCAAAAATAGAAAAAGCTGCCAATCAAAAAAATATTAGCAAGGCTGAATGGAATGAAGAAACAGCTATGGCCACTATTACATACGATGAAACCCTAACCAGTAAAGATGCAATTCTTAAAAAAATTGCTTTAGTGGGTTATGATAGCGATTCATTTAAAGCTTCTGATGCTGCCTACAACAAACTACATGGTTGTTGCCAGTATGATAGGCCAAATGCAAATTCAGAAAAAAAATCTAGCGAAGCTGTGAAATCTATTCACTAGTTATCTTATTACCTTTTTCAATAAAATCTTATTGCAAACCGCAGATTCAAATATTTGAATTTGCGGTTTATAAAACTTATAAATATGAAAAATATTTTAGTGCTTGCTTTAATCAGCATATTCTCTATAAATGCAAATGCACAAATAGCAAAAGCAGAATTGATAGCTACAGGTCTTACCTGCTCCATGTGTTCCAATGCCATCAATAAACAATTTAAAAGTATGCCTGAGGTAGAAAGAGTAGAGACTGATTTAAACACGAACACATTTACCATCTTTTTAAAAAAGGAAAATACATTAACCCCTAAAAACCTAAAAGACAAAGTAGAAAAAGCAGGATTTTTTGTAGGATCACTTGTTTTAACGATGCCATTTAATGACATAAAAGCGGCTGATAATGTAAAGGTTGATGCAAATAATGCGTCCTATATTTTTATAGATACAAAACCTCATACACTTACAGGAAATACAAAAGTAAAAGTATTGGATAAAGGATATGTAACACAAAAGGAATACAAAAAGCTTACAAAATCAATGTCTAAATATCCTAGCTATGTTTTGAATAACAATAATAGTTTTCACCTAAAAACTTTATAACAGTGAGATACATTTTTATAAGCTTTTTAATTGCACTATCCCTAAATACAAATGCTCAGGAATTATTTGTAGTAACCGAACCCGCAAGTAATATGCCCACTGGGGCTGTTGGGGTAAGACTTGCACAATCTTTAATGAAAGAGAAATTTGAAAGCGGTTATAACTATCATATGATGCCTGAGATAATGTGGGGGGCAAGCAAAAATTTAATGCTCCACACTTCTGCGTTTATTAGTAACAGGAACAAAGATCTGGTTACAGAAGGTGGAAGTGTATATGCTAAATACCGTTTTTTTTCGGTAGATGATTTGCACCAACATTTTCGCATGGCAGCTTTTGGGCGCTACAGTTTTAATAACTCCGATATACACCAAGATGAAATAAATACCATGGGCCACAACAGTGGTTATGAAGCCGGCCTGGTAGCAACACAGTTAATTAAAAAAGTAGCCATCAGTGCTTCGAGCAGTTATGAGCAGGCAATGAACAACACCACGTTAAATAAGTTTCCCATAGGGCAAAGTAATAATGCAACTAATTACACATTATCTTTTGGCAGATTGATGTACCCCAATAAATATAAAAGTTATAAACAAACCAACATTAATATAATGATGGAATTTATGGGACAAACATTAAATGCTAATGGAAAATCATTTTTAGATGTGGTACCTTCTTTGCAGTTTATAATTAACAGCCAGGCAAGAATAGATATAGCCTACGTAAAACAACTGTACAGTTCTATGAAACGAACCGCACCAAATGGTTTATATCTAAAGCTGGAGTACAGTTTATTCAATGTAACAAAATGAGAAAAGTAAATTTGTTTTTTAGCTGGATATTTAAGAAAATTTTTGTGAAGAAGTGTTGTCAATAACATTTAAAACCTCGCTAATTAAACAAGTTTTTAAAACCCTTTATTCTTAAAGAATATTAATACTAAACTCCTATTTGTTAAGTAAAAAAATTTTATGTTGAAAGTTTTTACAATAACGTTTCTTGCGTTGTATACTTGCTCAAGTGTTTATAGCCAAAAAAATATATCTGAACAAGACTTAATTTTAATGGCTATAAAAAACAGCCGTAACGTAAATGCATCTTCACTTGCAGTACTACAACAAAAACAATTACTAAAAGGAAGTTTTAATTTGCCTAACCCCGAAGTTTTTATAGAAAGCCCTACAGGAAATTTTTACACAGGAAGCGTAACGCAATCATTTGAATTTCCATCGGTATATGGCAAACAATACCAATTACAAAAAGAGAAAATCAAATTAGCCGAAAAAGAAATAAAAATCACTGAGAATGAAATAAAATTTCAGGTAAAGCAATTGTATTTATCATTGCAGTATGAAGCAGCATTACAACAACAATTACAGGTGCAAGATACCGTTTATGAAAAAATTACAGTAGCTGCCACAAGACAATTTGATGCAGGTCAAATAAATTATCTGCAAAAAATATCTACTGAAACATCATACGGAGAAATACACAATCAATTTCTGCAAGCTCAACTTCGATACAATAATTTAGTTAATCAATTACAATACATCAGTGGTTATACTGAAAGAATAAACGTTGAACCTCTTGGTATTATTAATACCAGAGTAACAAATGAAACTCTGGACAGTACTGCTTTCATTGACAATGTATCATTTCAAATAATTAATCAAAATAGCCTTATTGCTCAAAAAAATATTGCTTTGCAAAAGGCAAAATCATTGCCTGGCTTTGCAGTGGGATATTTTAACCAAGGAGAAAGAAATACACCTTTTCAAAACCGATTTCGTTTTGGTATTACTGTTCCATTATGGTTTGCACAATATAAAAGCAATATAAATGCTGCTAAAACTGATTTTGAAATAAGTACGCAAAAACTAGGAGGACTACAACAACAATATACCGTTCAACTTTTACAGGCTCAAAATGAATTATCTGTTAATAAGCAGGCCTTAAATTATTATCAAAACATTGGTATAAAAAAAGCAGCAGAAATTATTTTGACAGCCCGTAGGTTTTTTGATAGTGGCGAAAATGATTACATAGATTATCTAAGAAATATTAATGATGCTTATTCCATTTTATTAAAGTATCCCGAAGCTATAAAAAATTATAATCAAACTATATTGAATATTCAATACTTAAAAGGTACCTTATGATAAAGCAACTCATTTTTTTGCTGCTTCTACTACCCTCTTTTGTTTTTGCCCATGGTGATGAAGATCATGATGAGGGTAAAACCACAACTGCAAAAATTGCATCATACTTCAGCAGCGAAGCGACATCAGATTTATATGAACTGCTCTTAAAATACAAAACACTACAACCCGGCAAAGAAACGACCTTAAAATTATATGTAAGTAATTTTAGTAGTAACCTTCCTATTGACAGTGCTTCCATACAAATAACAGTTTCCGGCAACCCAAATATTAAACTGTTAATTACTCAAATAGACAAAGGAGTTTACCAAATAAAAGGAATTTTTCCTGAAAAGAAAAAATACAATCTTACTGTAAATATTAATTCGCTGTTAGGTCCGGACTTGTTACTGCTTAGCAATGTAGAAATTGGAAAAGAATTAACGACTGAAACAGCAGAGGCCACACATGATCATCCAAAATGGTACAGCAGCAGTTGGTTTTTTGGTATACTCGGATTGCTGGTTGGTTTACTCATCATGTTTTTTGTAATGAAAAAAAGAAGTAGAAGAGTAACAGTAAGCATACTCGTTGTTTGCTGCCTGTTACCCACTGCACTTTATAATAAAGCTTTTGCCCATGGCGATGAAGATCATGGAAATGGTACAAGTGGGGGTGGTAGTTTATCCAACACTTTTTTAGTTGAGAAAGAATCTCAATTTCTATTTAATATTATTACCCAAAAAATAACCACTTCAAACTTTAATGAATCTACGCAGGCATTAGGAACGGTGGTTGCCTCGCCGCAAGGCAATGCTGTTATACAATCTCCACAAACAGGTAAGTTAGTTTCTATAAGAGTAAACCCCGGGCAGGCAGTAAATGCAGGGCAGGTAATTGCCATTGTAGAACAAACGATAGATGCAGGAACCCAGTCCAGTATAATGGCTCAAAATAGTGATTGGCGGGCAAAAAGAAATGAAGCGGAGGCGCAATATACAGCCGCAAAAATTCAATACAACCGTTTAAAAAGCATTGAAGATATTGCTGCCAAAAAAGATGTAACAGAAGCAAAAGCAAGGTTGGAGGAGGCAGAAAAAAACCGTGCCTTGTATCAACATATCCCTTTACAAAAAGTTCAATCTGCCAAGTATTTTAACCTTACATCTCCTATTACAGGTGTGGTGGGCAATTATAACTATGCAGTAGGTTCATTTATAAACAGTGGTGAAACTTTGCTGGAAGTTACCAATCTGAACCGTGTATTTGTAGAAACGCAAATATTTACAAACGAGAGTGAGCAACTTAAAAGCATTGAAAAGATAACTACTTCATCCAATAATAAAAATGATACCAGTACATATCAATTAAAATTGATTTCTACTGCACAATCCGTAAATGGAGATAACCAATCACAAAAAGTAATTTTTGAAATACTAAATTCAAAAGCTCAATTTAAAATTGGGGAAAATATAAACGTAAACTTATTCTCAAAAAACGTTTCGGCACAACTAACAATACCTACCGAAGCTATTGCGGAAGTAAATGGAAAGCCAGCTGTTTTTATAAAAGACAATGCAGAAAAATATAGTATAAGCTACATCAGTAAGGGAGCATCCAACGAAAAATTTACCACTATAATTAAAGGTGTGGAAGCACCAGAAAGAGTAGTGATAGGTGGAGTTTATCAAATGAAATCCATTTATCTAAATCAATAATATTTATTAATCAAACTAAAAAAAACAAACATGAAACATTTAAAATTTGCACTATTAATAGTGTTGGCATTAGTAAGTATTACAGAAGTTAATGCCCAAAAGAAAAATGCAAAAGTAAGAACGGAAAAGAAAATGCAGTTTAGCTGCCCTATGAAATGTGAAGGAGATAAAACTTACAACAAACCAGGTAAATGCCCAACTTGTGGTATGGCATTAAAATCACAAAAAGCCAATGTTGCCGCAGCTGTTTATCAATGCCCAATGAAATGCGAGGGAGATAAAACATATAAGAATGCAGGTAAATGCCCAAAATGCAAAATGGATTTAAAAGCTGTAACTGCAGCTAGCACGGCATTTCAATTTATTTGCACAATGAAATGTGAAGGCGAAAAAATGTATGCAAAAAACGGCAAATGTCCTCTTTGTAAAATGGACTTAGCAAAAGTAAAAACAGTTGCTGTAAAGGAAGATCACAGAGGACATAACCATAATTAATTTTAGTACACGTAAAATCATCAACATGAAAAGTATAAATAAAAACATTGCTATTGTTGTAATTTGTTCAGCGGTATTTTTTGCCGCCTGCACCAACAACAGTTCAGAAACAAAAACAAAAAGCACAACAGATACTACTGCCAATGCTACTTCACACGAAGGTGGAGATCATATTTATGCATGCCCCATGCACCCAGAAGTTACAGGGAAAGAAAATGATAATTGCCCTAAGTGTGGTATGAAACTGGAGCACAACGATAATGCAGGTGCGGTAAGTAATGTAAAAATGCAATTCTCATATACGCCCACTAGCCCAAAAGCAAATGAAGAAGTTAATTTAATAATGACCCCAAAGCTGCAGGATAAACCAAGCGAGCAGGTTCCATTAGATGTAGAGCATGAAAAGAAAATACATTTAATTGCAGTAAGCGATGATCTTAGTTGGTTCGATCACATACATCCTGAACTTGGTGCTGATGGCGCTTATACGGTGAAAGAAAAGTTTCCGTTTGCAGGAAAATACACACTTTTTGCAGATTATAAACCAAGCGGTGCAAACCATACGGTAGATAATTTAAATGTAAATATTGCAGGCACAACTCCTGCCGCAAAAACGTACAGTACAGATAAATTAACATCAGATGCCGGCGATGGTTTTTCTGTTTCTCTTTCGCCCGATGGTGGAAAATTAATAACTAATACAGCCATGCATTTAAACGGCACGGTAATGCAAAATGGAAAAGTAGTAGATGTAAATACACTAGAAAATTATTTAGGTGCGAAAGCTCACATGGTGGTAGTAAGCCTTGCAGATAAAAAATATTTGCATGTACACCCAAGTGTTGAAGGTGGCAAATTCGATTTACATACCACATTTGACAAACCAGGTATTTATCGTGGATGGATACAGTTTCAAAGCAAAGGAAAAGTTTATACCAGCGATTTTGTAATGAACGTTGCCGAGGGTAAAAAGGATGATATGAAGAAGGATGATATGAAGGGAATGCAGCACTAATTATTAAACATAAACCGATAGGTAATAGTAAATGTTGCCTATCGGATTTAAAATAAAAGCATGAAAAGATTAAAGATTTATACAGGAATTGTGTTGATGTTGTTTTGTGTAAATGCAACCGCACAAATAAAAAAGGTTGAAGAGGTTTGCTACAATCCCAATGCAAAAGGCGATACTTCTAAACGTAGTATTAAGAGTGCTGTAAAAGGCACTATTGGTAAAGCTTCTATCACTATTAATTATCACTCACCGGGCGTACGCAACAGAACGATTTGGGGCGGTTTAGTTCCTTATGGTGATGTTTGGGTTACAGGTGCACATAATGCAACAACCATTGAAATAGATCAGGATTTCATTGTAAATGGTACCACAATTAATAAAGGAAAATATGCATTGTTTACGATCCCCGGCAAAGCGGAATGGATTGTAATTATCAATAAAAATTTCGATCAACATCTTACGGATGATTATCAGCAAAGCGAAGATGTGGTGAGGATAAAAGTGAAGCCTAAAAAACAAAAAGCAGTTACCGAAAGATTGCAATACTACATTAACTCCACAGGAGGTGATAAAGGCAATATTTCTATGGCATGGGAGAAAGTTAAAGTAGAATTTGCATTAAGTATAAAAAAATAAAATGCTTTTGAGATTCGATTACCAAATCAATTTATCATTAACAAATCATTCATCTTTAATCAATCAAAAAAAACATTATGAAAAAGTACATCATCGCATCAGCAGCCATTCTATTTACAATGGCCATACAATCTTGCAACACAGAAAATAAAAAAGAAACTACCACTACAATGGAAGGTATGGATCACAAAGACACTACTACAATGGGAAACATGGACCATGGAAATATGGAAGGAATGCATAGCGGAATGAAGGATATGAAAATGACAGGAGATTTTGATTATGATTTTGCAAACACGATGATCATACATCACCAAAGTGCGGTTGACATGGCAAAAGATGTATTAGCAAAAGGGAACAACGCAGATGTAAAAAAAATGGCGCAAAATATTGTTACTGCACAGGAAGCAGAAATAGCGCAGTTTAAAACAATTTTAGCTAATTATAAAATGCCTGAAATGAAAAAAGAAACAGGCGAATCGCACAATGAATTGGCAGAAATCATGGAAAAGATGGAGTCTGATATGAAAGCTGTAACAATGAGTGGTAATGCAGACAAAGATTTTTTAATGATGATGATACCACATCACAAAAGTGCTGTTGTTATGGGCGAAGAAGAATTATCCCATGGTAAAAATTTAGAGCTTAAAAAAATAGCACAGAAAATTATGGAAGATCAAAATAAAGAAATTAAAGAATTCGAAGGATTGCTTTCAAAATTGAAATAATACTTTTTACTGATAAAATTATTATCTAAAAAACCATAGTCAATGCTGGATAAACTAATTAAATTTTCGTTGCGCAATAGATTATTTGTACTGGCTTTTGCGGCATTGATTATGGTATATGGAATTTTCACCCTGGTAAATTTACCGGTAGATGTGTTGCCTGATTTGAATAGACCAAGGGTTACTATTTTTTTGGAAGCCAATGGTATGGCGCCTGAAGAAATTGAAGCACAAATAAATTTGCCGGTAGAAACTTCTTTAAATGGTGCGCCGGGTGTAGAAGTAGTAAGATCTGTAGCCACACCGGGTTTGGGGATGGTATTTGTGGAATTTGACTGGAATACCGATGTGTACAGAGCCAGGCAATTAACAGCAGAAAAATTACAATCAATAGAATTACCAAAAGGAATAACACCGCAGCTTGGCCCTATCAGTTCTATTATGGGGCAAATAATGATGGTAGCTGTTACGGGAGATACTACTTCTGCATCTACCTTACGAACTATATCTGACTTTACCATAAGAAGAAGATTGATGAGTATAAAGGGTGTGAGCCAGGTAATACCTATTGGTGGAGAAAGGCTTCAATACCAGGTATTGGTTTCTTCTGAAAAATTAAGACAGTTTAATATTAGTATTGATGAAATTGATAATGCTTTACAGCTTACCAACCAAAATACAACAGGCGGTTTTTTTAATGATAAAGGCTCAGAGGTTTTAATAAGAAACATAGCAAGGGCAAACACTTTAGATGATTTAGCCAACACTGTTATAGCTAACAAGAACAATGCGCCAATATTATTGAAGCAAGTAGCAGATGTAAAATTTGGTGCCGGTGTAAAACGGGGCGATGGATCCTTAAATGGGAAACCTGCTGTTATTTTAAATATAGAAAAACAGCCGGGTGCAAACACTGTTTCTTTAACTACCGAAATAGAAAAAGCTATTGCTGAAATACAAAGCAGTTTACCGAAAGATGTAAAAATTAAAACAAATGTTTTTAAGCAAAAAGATTTTATAGTAAACTCTCTTACCAATGTAGAACATGCTTTGAGAGATGGATTTATTTTAGTGATTATAATTTTATTTTTATTTCTGCTCAATTTTAGAACAACTATAATTACACTTACTGCTATTCCATTATCACTTATTATAACTGCCATTGTTTTTAAATTTGCAGGCTTTTCAATTAATACATTAACCTTGGGTGGCTTGGCTATTGCCATTGGCGAATTAGTGGATGATGCTATTGTAGATGTTGAAAATGTTTTTAGACGATTAAAAGAAAATTGGGCAAGTCCTACACCTAAACCAATATTAAAAGTTGTATATGAGGCCAGTAGTGAAGTAAGAAATTCTATAGTATATGCTACTATTATTGTAGTGTTGGTTTTTCTTCCGCTATTTTATTTACAAGGTATAGAAGGGAAAATATTTGCTCCATTAGGTATCGCTTACATCACTTCCATAATTGCATCCTTAATAGTTTCACTTACTGTAACCCCTGCTTTATGTAGTTATTTATTGGGTAAAGAAAAAAGTT
>JANPIF010000021.1:0-2046 GCA_031424845.1 Ferruginibacter sp. | reverse complement strand
CATTTATTTCTGTTAAAAATATATGATTCTTGCATTAATGGCTAATTTAGCGCAGTTCAGTACTTTTACAATACAATTTTGTAGCATGCAAATAAACGATGTAAATAATACTTTTAAAAGGCTTAGAGGTCATTATCGCCTGGTGATAATGGACGAAGATACCTTTGAAGAAGTGGTTAAATTTAAACTTACCCGCTTGGGGGTTTACGTTGTATTGAGTACAGTTTTTATACTTATGGTGGGGTTTACGGCTGCATTAATTGTATTTACTCCTTTAAAATATTATTTACCAGGCACGGGGATGGGCAATGCAAAACAGATTAAAGAATATCGCCAGTTAAAAATAAGGACAGATTCTATGGAGCAGGCCTTAAAATACCAGGATGTTTATCTTAAAAATATACAAAAGGTTCTGCAGGGTAAAATAACGCCGTTGGATACCAATAAAATTGTTCTACCAAAAATGGATAAATCGGATGATTGAGCCAATAAATAAAAAGAAAACAGATAACCGCCTTCTACTAAAATATGCCGGACTAGGCACGCAACTTTTGATTGGTTTGGCTGCGGCAGTTTACATAGGTTTACAAATAGATAAATGGATTGGCTTAACTACCCCTGTAGCAGTTTGGTTACTACCCTTACTATTTATTGGAGTAGTTATTTACAAAGTGATAAAAGATACAGGTACAAAAAAATAATACTATGAAGTTGTTCGGAAAAATGTTGCTCCCTATATTTATAATTTTTATATCTCTTACTGTTCTTATACTCACATCCAGCAATATTTTAGAAAAATACAATGTTGATAAAAACGTTTTATTAGGAGCCAACTTGCTGTTTTTGGTTGTAGGAATATTGGTGTTTTTTATGCAGAAAAATGCGTTGCAAAATACAAATCCCAATGTATTTGTAAGAAGTGTAATAGCAGGTATGATGATAAAAATGTTTAGTACTGTAATAGCAGTATTGGCTTATGTAGTCACTGTCGGGCAAGGTTATAACAAGAGAGCGGTTTTCATTTCTTTGTTTATGTACCTTATTTACTTGGGCGCAGAAGTGATGGCGATATCTAAAGTGAACAAAACAAAAAATGTCTAAAACAAAAGTAGATTTTTCTGCATTGGAACAGTACTTGCCGCCGGGCAGTTTGGAGCATGTACTTGTTTACATACATGAGCATAAAATACAACTTACCATTACCCGAAACAGAAGCAGTGTGCTTGGTGATTACCGGCATGCACACGATGGCAAAGGCCACCGCATAAGTGTAAATGGCGACCTTAATAAATACTCTTTTCTGGTAACATTGTTACACGAAATAGCCCATCTCATAACGTTTGAAAAATACAAGCGAAATGCACAACCACACGGCATTGAATGGAAAACAAGTTTTGGGCAGATACTGGCTTCATTCATCAGTAAAAATTTATTTCCAGATGATGTTAAACATGCCTTAATAAGTTCTATCAAAAACCCCGCAGCAAGCAGTTGCAGCGATGTTAAATTGCTAAGAGTTTTAAAAAAATACGATGCCCGGCAAGAAGATATTTTTTTTGTAGAGCAACTTCCAATGGGGCAACTTTTCGAAATAAAAGGCAAGCGCATTTTTGAGCGTGGAGAAAAAATTAGAAAGCGCTTTAAATGCAAAGAAATAGCTACGGGTAAATGGTATTTGTTTAGTCCTGTTTCGGAAGTGAAGAAGGCAGAGGGGTGAGTTGTCAATGGTGAGTTGTGAATCGTTAGATTTATGAAGTGAATGCTTGTCTATAAATTTTTTGACAATTCACTATTGACAGTTCAGCCTAATAACTTGTTTTATCAACTTTGCTTGCCCATTCCTCAAAAACTTTAAATGCATTTTCTCTACCAAGTTTTATAATAGGGATTTTTCTGTTCTCAATTTCAGTATTCATTTCTTCGTATATCATCGAGTCATCGAAACCAATGTGAGCAGCATCTTCACGGGTGTTAGCAAAGTAAATCACTTTAGGTCTAGCCCAGTAAATAGCACCAAGGCACATTGGGCAGGGCTCGCAGCTTGTA
>JANPIF010000020.1:0-2716 GCA_031424845.1 Ferruginibacter sp. | reverse complement strand
TAGTGCTTCTTCTTTGCAAAACCAGTTAACAATTACAGAAGTAAAAGAAGAAAGCGATACCAAAGTAATTGTAATAGGTACATATAACATTACCGGTACAACAAAATTAACGGGAGATGCTGTTGCATCATCAGGTAATTATGAAAATGTTCTTATAAAAGAAAATGGTATTTGGAAAATCTGTAGGATGCGGCTATTGGATTAACAGAATAGTATTATAGTTAATGGTGAGGAATACTAATTTTCATTTTTTTTTAAGTTGATTAAACAGCTTAGTAAATATGCTGTACCTATAATTTTTAATCCTTTTAGCATGAAATTCAAAATAGGGTTGTATTTGTTTCTTTTAAATATTATTTGCTTAGTAGGGCAAGCTCAGAATATAGATAGTATTTTAAAAGAAATAGCATCAGAAAAAATTCCAGATAGAAGAATAGATTTAATTTATGGCTTATACCTTAACACACTCGAAACAAATCCATCATCTGGTATTAACAATGCACAAAAAGTTTTAGTACAATCTCAAAAAAACAATGATAAAATTGGTGAAGCCATGGCGCTTTCTATTACAGGAGCTAACTACAGGCAACTTGGCAACACCATCAAAGGGCTGGAATATAATTTTAAAGCCATGGCAGTGGCCGATGAAACAGGAAATGTAAAACTAAAAGCAGTCATAAATAATGCACTTGGAAATATTTATAATGACAGAGAAGATTATAAAAAAGCCATTCAATTTTATACTGCATCAGAAAAATTATCAGCAATTAGTAAAAGTGAAAAAATTCAAAGTTTTGCATTAATTAATTTGGGTAACGCATATACTTCTCTTAATAAATTAGATTCTGCATTAATTTTTACACAAAGAGCATACGAGCTTTGTGTAAGCAATAAGTTTAACGATTATACAAGTTCAATATTAACACAGTTAGGCACTATACAAGGTAAATTAGGAAATGCTACTCTGGCATTAAGTTATTTTTATTTAGGCATATTAGAAGCTCAAAAGACCAAGTTTCCACGTCATGTATTTTGGGCATATTCAGGTTTGGCAAAATATTATTACGATAATAAACAAATAGATTCTACTAGCTTGTATGCAAAGAAAGCAATTGCAGCCGTTCAGTTTTCTTCCTTTCCAAATCTTAGCATCAAACCCGCAAAATTGCTTTTGGATATTTACGAAAACAGCAATAGTGATAGTGCTATAAAATATTTTAAGATCTATAGAACGGCTAATGATAGCCTGTTTAATACAAAAGCAATTCAACAGTCTCAGCTTATAACTTTTGAAGAAGAAGTAAGACAAAGAGAACTTGCAATGGAATTACAACAAAATGAACAACAACGAAAAAAAAATATACAGTATATTCTTATTGCTGTTGGCATAGTTACCTTTATTATTTTTTACTTATTACTTAGTAGAAAATTCATTACCAATACAAAATTAATTGAATTTTTAGGAGTAGTGGCACTATTAATTGTGTTTGAATTTCTCAATTTATTCCTTCATCCATTCCTAGAAAAAATTACGCACCATTCTCCTGTGTTAATGTTGATAGCTCTGGTAATTATAGCCTCTTTATTGGTTCCCCTACACCACAAATTAGAGAACATGGCCAAAGTAAAACTGGTAGAAAAAAATAAGCAAATAAGATTAGCCGAGGCAAGAAAAACCATTAAAGAATTGAGCGAACCTGAAAATTAAAAATAAAAAAGGGAATGCTGTAAAACATTCCCTTTTAAAAAAAATATAAATAAAATTATTTCACTGTAAGTGATAATAATTTTTCCGCTCCTAAATAACCTTCCAATTCATCACCAACTACACACTCACCTACACCAGCAGGAGTACCTGTATAAATAAGGTCCCCAATATTTAAAGAAAAATAATTAGAGATATGGAAAATGATGCTGTTAAAACTGAAAATCATATCATCAGAATTTCCCGTTTGTACAACTTCACCATTCTTTTTAAAAGAAAACTTTATTCCTTTTCTGTTAAATGAAGGAGTAATATCAATTAGTTTTCCAAGTACTGCCGAGTTGTCAAATGCTTTCGCTTTTTCCCACGGCAAACCTTTTTTCTTGTGCTCATCCTGTATATCTCTTGCGGTAAAATCAATTCCTACAGATATAGCATTGTAATAATCCTGTGCTTGTCGCTCCGGGATAAATTTTCCGTTTTTGCATACACGTAACACAAGTTCACATTCGTAATGCAGTTCATTAGTAAATTCAGGATAATAAAAAGGAGTGTGACCTTGTAATAAAGCATTTTTCGGCTTCATAAATATAACTGGTTCCTCAGGTATTTCATTCCCAAGTTCCTTCACATGATCTATGTAGTTTCTACCGATACAAATTATTTTCATCTATCAATCATTAATACTTGTACGAAAATAGTGTAAAAAGAATAAAATTAAATAATATAAATATATTAATTTCTTCTTTAAAATTTTAATGTGTTGCAAAGGTTCATTGCCCTCTCTGCACCAATAGCTGCAAAGTTTTCAATTACTTCTACACTGCCTGCTATTTTCTTCTTTACTGTTTCTATTTCATCAGGCTTCCATTTGCTCAAAACAAACTCTGCCTGCATTCCTTTCGGAAAAATATTGCCAATACCAAACCTAAGCTTAGGGTATGCATCTGTACCAAGTATGGCCTGTATATCTTTTAAGCCATTATGACCTGCATGGGTACCAGCTGCTCT
>JANPIF010000019.1:0-1795 GCA_031424845.1 Ferruginibacter sp. | reverse complement strand
GGCCAGTCTTAAATTCTTTGTATCAAACCCATCTACATTGGCAATTATTTTTCCGCCTTTTTTTAACCCTTTTAAATTTACTTTAAGTGCTGCAGCATTCATTGCTACCAATACATCACAATCATCACCGGGTGTAAATATTCTATCGCTGCTAAAACGTAATTGAAAACCACTCACGCCTGGTAGTGTACCTATTGGTGCTCGTATTTCTGCCGGAAAATCGGGAAAAGTTGCTAAATCTAACCCAAGCATAGCGCTGTTATTGGTAAATTGGGTACCGGTAAGTTGCATACCATCACCACTATCGCCTGCAAATTTTATCACTACCTCTTGTAAAACTTCCTGTGTATCTGCCATTGTAATTTGTTGAAATGATTTTGGAAGGCAAAGGTAAGAAAGTTAGGGGGTTGAAGGTTCAAGGTTGATTGCTCAATGTTTGAGCAGATAACTTTTAGGGGAAATCTTATTATTGGAATATTAAATGTTTGACATTGGTAATTGAACTTTTATGACCTATCAATGTTTTATGTTCAATTATTAAAGTTTAACGATTACCATACTACACAAAACGACCTGGTTAAATTACCCCATTTATATGCAAAGAAATGTTGTAAAACTCTTTGGAAATATCTAGAAATTTAACTTATAAACATTTCTCCCTTTCTTTTTCTTGCTGATGATAAAAATATTACAACTGCGGTAAGTAAATATTAAACTCAGCACCTTCATTTACTTTGCCTTTGGCTGTAATTATACCATTATGATTTTGTACAATTTTTTTTACAATGGCCAAACCTATACCGGTACCTTCATAAGCTTCTTTACTGTGCAGCCGTTGGAAAACTTCAAATATTTTGTGTTTGTATTGAGGGTCGAAACCGATGCCATTATCTTTAAATGAAATACGGCAATATTGCTTTTGGGGAGATAATTTTTCATCAGATAATTGCTGTATTTCTTTTTCAAAATTTGAAGCACTATCTATTTTACAGTCAATGGTAATATGGGGCGATAAATCTTTTGTTGTAAATTTTATTGCATTGTTAAAGAGATTATTCATGAGCTGTCGCATTTGAAATGGAATAATATCGGCTTCGCATATATCATTCAACTCTATGGTTACATTTTTCTTTTGTATTAAATCTGCCATATCATATACAACATCTTCTAAAATTTTATTGAAATTGGTTTTTACAAAATGTCTGTCTGTTACATTTGTACGGGAGTATTCCAGCAAATCTTGTATGAGCGCTTGCATACGTTTTGCGCACTCATCCATTCTGGTAAAATAATCCTTTCCTTTAGCTGATAAAACCTCGAATTCTTTTTCTGCAATGAGCGATGCAAATGTTTGTATTTTGCGCAGGGGTTCCTGCAAATCGTGGCTGGAAATATAATTAAATGCCATTAATTCTTTGTTTACAATATTTAATTCATCTGCTCTTTTTTCTTTTTCTTCGTTTTGATATTTGAGTTCTTTGTTAGCGATAGCTAACTCCATTGCTCTTTTTTCTTTTTCAATATTTCCTTCAATTAGTAAAATGTTTGCTTCCCTTAATTCGATGGTGCGCTGCTGTACTTTTTCTTCGAGTTCTCTTGTATGAGTTTGCTCTATTTCAAGGTTTTGGTTTCTGGTAGTTATTTGCTCTGTTATATCTCTCGAAACTGAAAGTATTTGTGAGTTCTTGTGCCCACCATTTTTTTCCGGCATTAGCATTACAATTACATCCCACCATTTTGGAGTGCCTTTAGCCGTTTCCTGAAAAGCCTGAAACTGAACTTTTTCGCCTGCCTG
>JANPIF010000018.1:0-2132 GCA_031424845.1 Ferruginibacter sp. | reverse complement strand
ATTGCAGCCTGAAACTTTTCACGGTAAGGAATCTTATCCAAATACCCAAACGTTACTTTATTCTGTGCAGTTACCCAGTCCTTGGTTTCAGCGCTTTTATCATCTTCCAGCCAGCGGTAAGGGTCAGGAACTTTGTTGCTAAAATACGTATCAACTGTATCTGTTTTTCTGGCTGTAGGATATTGTAATTGTGCCTGGGCATTTATCATAGAAAGTAACATTAAGAAGAGGGTGAGTTTTTTCATGTTAGTTGATGGTTGATAATTGATGGTTGATGGTTGATGGTTGATGGTTGATGGTTGATAATTAATACATTGAAGTTATAATATTCTTTGAATAATCTTAGACTATTGTTGTGTCTCAAATCTAATATCTCACATCTAAAGAAGGATTCCTTTCAGAAAAAAGTACGCAACTGAAAAATAAATAACAATACCTGTTACATCTACCAATGTTGCTACAAATGGTGCTGATGATGCAGCAGGATCTAGCCTTAATCTTTTAAGAATAAGTGGCAACATGGAGCCCATTAAACTTCCCCACAAAACAATTCCAATGAGCGAAAAGAAAATAGTAGCTGCTACCAAATTCCAATAAATACCATAATCGAAAATGTGCATGTTTTGCCAAAGGACAATTCTAAAATATCCAATGCTTCCTAATATTACACCGAGTATAAAACCAGAGATTATTTCTCTTCGCATCACACGCCACCAATCTGTAAGCGTAACCTCGCCCAGCGCCATTGCCTGTATAATAAGTGTACTTGCCTGCGAGCCGCTGTTGCCACCACTGCTCATAATAAGCGGTATAAAAAGTGCGAGTACTGTAGCGGCTTCTATCTCTGCCTGAAAAAACTGCATGGCTGTAGCAGTAAGCATCTCACTCAAAAAAAGTATAACCAACCACCCCGCTCTTTTCTTAATAAGCTTTGGAATACTAATGTCTAAATACGGAGCATCCAAAGCCTGCGTACCACCTATTTTTTGTATATCTTCTGTATATTCTTCCTGCGCCACCCAAAGCATATCATCAATGGTAACTATACCCAATAAAATATTTTTATCATCTGTTACCGGTAAAGCCACCCGGTTGTTCATTTTAAAAACTTCACTCGCTACTTCTTGGTCGTCATTTACATTTAATGAGATAAAACGCTCGTCAATTAAATCACTCACTTTAGCATCTGGCTCTGCCAAAATAAAATCTCTACTTCTTATATCATCTATCAATTCGCCACGCCCGTTTATTACATAAATTACATCAACTGTTTCGCTGTTTGTTCCCCAACGGCGAATGGTTTGCAGTACTTCCTGCACTGTATTATATTCATACACATACACATAATCAGGCGTCATCAACCTGCCCACACTATTCTCAGGATAGCCGAGCAATTCCAACGTAATTTTTCGCTCCGCCGGCTCCAATGTTTTAATTAATTCTCTTACGGTGCTGGTGGGTAATTCTTCAAAAAAATCAACCCTGTCATCTGCCGGTAATTCATTTAAAAGCTCTGCGCTTTTAAAAGCCGGAAGGTCTTTTATGATTCTTTTCTGTTCTACAAAATCCAATATTTTAAAAACACTTGCGGCACGGTGTATAGAAAGATGAGCAATTATTTGCGTTTCATAATCTTTGTGTTCATAAATAAGATCTGCTACATCACTTATGTTCTGGTCATTTAAAAAATCTTTTATGGCCAGTTGATCTTCTGAAGCAATAACCTCTTCAAACCTTTGCTGCAGCGATATTTCATTTGTTTCAATGTGCATGAATGCAAAGTGTTATTTTCGTTTTTTAATGTGTCGCAATTTAAACCATAATCATCAACAATTTATTATGATTTTATCGTGTTTGTTAATAAATGATACGGAACAAAAAGGCAGAGGAATGTTTACCAATGAAGACATTGATGCTGATACAATCATTGAAGTAGCACCGGTAATTGTAATGCCCAAAGCCGATAGGCAACACCTCGATAAAACACTGCTTCATGATTATATTTTTGAGTGGGGGGATGATGAAGACCAGTGCTGTATAGGCCTGGGTATGATATCTATTTATAACCACAGCTACCAAAGCAACTGCGATTATTTTATGGATTATGAGGAGCAAACGATGATGATAAAAAC
>JANPIF010000017.1:0-1081 GCA_031424845.1 Ferruginibacter sp. | reverse complement strand
TACAACTAACTTATAATATAGCAACCAATATCAGGGGCAAATATCCAACATTGAAAGGCGAAATAAATGTAGATACTGCCATGTTAAACAAATTAAATTTTACAAAAGACACTATCAACCTTTCCTTAAATGCAATTGTAGATGCAGTGAATCTGCAGCCAAGAAATTTAGATGCAAGCCTTTTGCTGGACAGTGTAAAATTACAAACCGGGCAAAAGTTTTTTAATATTGACAGTACATCATTAATAGCATCATCACTTAATGGAATTGATTCTATTGTATTGAAAGCACCTTTTGCTGATGTACATGCTGGTGGTGCATTTGATTACGATTTGGTAGGAACTTCCTTAATGCAATATGTAAACAGTTATTATAAAATTCCCGGCTTTGTGCCAACAAATAAAACATTACCTGCACAACAATTTGCAATTAAAGGAAGGATAACGCAATCGCCATTGGTTACGACATTGATACCCGGTCTTAAAAGTTATGATGATGTAATTTTTAAAGGAACTTATGCATCTGCCGAAACGGACAGCGCTTTAAATTTTAATACAACTGCTGCAAATATTGTTTATGGTACAAATCGCATTGCAAATGCTGTGGCGAACATAAATTCTAAAAACGGCAAAATAAATTACGAAGCAAAATTTGATACATTAAACACAGGTAAGAATATCTTGTATGCAACGAGTTTAAGCGGCGGTGCGGCAAGAGACAGTGTTTCATTAAATGCATTAACAAAAGACAGAGCAAACAGAAACTGGTTTGGCTTATCTGGAACTGCATTTGTGACCAATGACAATTACACCTTGCGCATGCAGGATAGCCTGATACTTAATTATGAAAAGTGGAGAGTTGCACCGGATAATTATATTACTTATGGTCCGGCAGGAATTCTCGTAAATAATTTTGTTATAAGCAGCGATAGTGCAAAGATTGATATTCGCAGTAAACAGTTGGTGGCGGATAGTCCGATAGATATTGTTGTTGACAATTTTAATTTGAAGAGTATAAGTTCGTTTGTAAACAACGACACCATTTTACTTGCGGGCATTTTAGATATGAATGCAACCGTAAG
>JANPIF010000016.1:0-3795 GCA_031424845.1 Ferruginibacter sp. | reverse complement strand
CCACCTAAAAACTTAGGAAGTTTTAAACCAAAAGGAGCTCTTAAACCTCTCTTTCTGTAACCTGCGCCAATACTAAATTCAGTACTTCTTTGTTCACTTAACTGGTAATCGTATAAGCTTAAACTAAGCGTACGAGATTTTGCATATTCAAACTTTGCCTGAAACTGATTTGTAAACTGCATATCGAAACCAAGCAATGGAGAAAACTGTTCTTGTATACTTACGTTTGGCACCAGGAAGAATGGAATGTAGGCTTTAGATACTGTATCGTAAAACGATGGATAGCCAAACCTTGATACATCTTGGTACAACAATGCAGATGTAAAACCATTCATACTTAAACTACCATTATATGCGTGCGAAACATTAAAGCTGTTGAAAATCTTTTCCATTCCTTTAATTTTCGTCAACCCATTATAATTAATATTCCAGTTTGGTTTTGGTAATATAGAACGGAAAGGATTTGTTTTTGTACGACCATCTGTTTGTTTTATGAGCGAAACATTTTCAGGGCTTTGTCCTGTATATGCTGCTATAAAAGAAGGTATTAATACATCTACCGCATATTTTCCATAGCCATAATAGTAGCCATCCTGCTGCAAACCGCCGCCTGGTTGCGCTTGTGTATAAGGATTTTCTTTGCCTAATCTTCTGGATAATACTACTCTATTATCTTGAAAAGTTTTAAAGGTTTCTGAAACTCTGTTAGGATCAAACTTTCCAAACAAAGTTTTGAAAGCAATATAACTTACATCAAAACCACCGGTTGAGTATGGTGTAAGGTGCATAAACTTTTGGTTTGTTCCACCCGTTGTATCTATAAACCTAAATGTTTCACTATAATTTTTGCTGAAAGTTTTTTTAATGTTTACCGTAATGTTTAAATCTCTAACAGGCTCCAACGTAGCACTTGCCGTAATTGTCTGGTCATAATTTTGTTGAAACAAATAATTAAAACTGGAATCCTTTGTTATCAATCCCTGCGCAGCTTTTCTGTTTAGCCAATTACTATCTACCTGTTTGCCTAGTATGAAATCAAACCCCGGCGCCATGCTTTTAAAATTTTGCCCGAGGTATTGGGTACTGTCAGTATAACCGGGTAATCTTGTACTTGCTATTTCACCGGCAGATACATTTACTTGTTTTATACTGGTTAATAATTTACCAAATATTTTCAATGGACCACCAACATAAGGCATGGCGGTTTTGTCTAAAATTTTACGTGTGCGCAATACTCTTTTTCCTGCTTTGTTAGTTACGCTGTCTGTTACTTTTGTATAACGGTTTTTCCATCTCTCTTTGTCTTCAATGTTGGAGGGCACATCTAGCTGACGAAGGAATTTAGACTTTTGGTACAACCTATTAAAATCCATCTGTACAGTACCTTCTTTTTGCTGACCATTTTCTAAAAAGTTACCAAGGTTTACAGCAAGTCTGCTGGCGCCTATCCATCTGTAAGAAGCCTGGTATTTTACATTGGCAGTTACAAAATCCAACGCTGGTATTTTTAGCAATGGAAGCGTATAAGAAAAAGAAGCTGTTTGATTAAATAATGTATTACGTCCTCCTCTGAATAAATTGGTGAGTAAAGAATCTTTTTTTGCTTTTGTATCAATTCTTCCGTTAGGTTCATCTACACGAGAATTGTTTGTAGCTACGTAATCTAACAAAAGAGATCTTGTAAAATTCCAACGTAAAATATAATCACGCTGAAAAACAAAATATTTGTCATACGTTTCAGGTGTTTGATATTTATCTCCACCCAAACTGCGTGGTTTTATTACACCAAACTGTCTTTGCAAATCTGCTCTAAAACTTAACTGAGAAGGTACATAGTTGAAATTAAAATCTTTCAATACATCAAACCATTTGGTTTTAGTTTTCTTAAACAATGCTTTTAATGGAGTAATGTATTTTGTTGTTGGCGCAAAATTGTAACCCAATGCAGCCCTATGCCTTGTAACATCATTAAACTCTATAAGTGGATTGTAACTGCTCGTTTTTATATAAGAATAACTTACATCCACATTAGATACATCATAAATTTTTGGCTTCTTCGTATTTGTTTTTAGCTTTCTTACATTGGTAAAGTTTACTGTTTTTATAGAAGTAAAATCTACCGCTGTTTTACGAATTGAATCTTTTTGATTTGCCGGAACCACTTTTAATTTGTCTTTCAATTTGATATCCAAATCATAGGGATCATACTCCGGTGTACTTACAGATTGTGAGTAACTGGCAAATACTGGTATGGACATTCCTGCTGTTTTAGGCAACAGTTTTCCAAGTTCCAATTGTGTAGCTACATCAAACTGGTAAAAATTATCTCTGTATCGTTCGTTTACTCTTTGCTCCAAAGTACCAAACCCTTGCGTGTGCATGTTGCCTGAAAGAGATAATGTACCCAAATCTGCCAGCGTAAAATCTATTCTTGCCAATGCTGCATAACCACCTTTTTCATCCAAAGATGAAAGCCTTAATTCATTCACCCACATTTCCCCGCAGGCAACCAAAGATGCCTGTGAATTTTCTACGCCAATTAATATTCCTTTTATCTCTCCCAAGTTAGGGTTGCCCATTACAGAATATGTTTGGCCATTAGGCTGCACTTCAGGAAATAAAACATTAAGCGGTGTACTGGAAAGATTTCTTGCCTGCTTTATTTTAGTAAGTTTGGTAAGATCAAGATCCAATGAGTTTGAAGGATTCCATAAGGAGTCATTGTATTTATCACTGTCTGCTCCAAGTTTTGCTGCTGCATCTAATTTTGTATTAATAAGCGGTATTCTTATTTCATAATAATTATTTTGGAAATCTGTACCAAGTCTGAATACAGCCGTAAGGTCTTTATCTTTTAATGGCGGATTAGCATTTCTCGCTTGCTCCGCATGTACATACATAGAGAGTTTTTTAAACTGCCTTAAATCTTTGTTAGTAAAAGTTTGGAACACACCTTTAGCATCTCCTTTTTTGAGGTCGCAAAATTGCAATGTCATTGCCTGTTCATTTTGCAAAAGATTTACTCCATTATTGCTCAATGTTTGCTGGCGCTGAATATCTCTTGGTGTCCGGTAAGGCAGTGGTTGCCTTGTATCATTTTCTTCAATGTTTACGGCACCCACATTAAATGGAGAATTGGTAGCAACGTTAGACATACCTGTTTGGTCAATCTGAAATTTATACCTCCGCCAAATATTTCTTGCCAATTGTAATTGAGCAAAACGAATAACTGCCGTATCCTGAAAATCCGTCATAAACATTCTTATAAAACGGATAGATTTAAAATCTGCAATTCCTCCAACTTTTTTATCAAAACTGTTTACAGGAATACGAATCTGGTAAAATGTTTCATTGCGGGTAGTACCATTTGGAAGATTTACCGGAACGGATTTTTTATCTACAATATAGTTACGCCCTATCTGCATGTCGGGGTGTGAAGAAGGCTGTACATTAAAAATATATTGGTAATATTCTTCTGTTTCGTTTAAAGTATTATCTCTATTAAAATCTTCTGCATCTGGATATAAGGTAGCTGCAGATGTAAACTGTCCTCCATTATCAATTGGAGAATTACCTTCCGGTGAATTGTAATTCTTATAGCGTGCAAGAATACCATCTGCTCCACTAAAAGATCCATTTCTGTAATGCTTGTAATCATCACTTGATGGATCTGCCAATGCTTTTTGATAAGCCGGAGAGTTTGTACCAAAGTTGGTTGCAATTCTACTTAAATATGCTTGCCTTACTCTTACCTCTGCTGTATCTGTTAATCCATCCAATCCAATATCCTGAAAC
>JANPIF010000015.1:0-7716 GCA_031424845.1 Ferruginibacter sp. | reverse complement strand
GCTTGTTAGCAATGCCTTCCCAGATACAGATGTAATAGCTTATGCAAATGCGGAAGAAGCCCTGGATGTTTTAAAGAACGAACCGGTAGATATGGTTTTGTTTGATATAGAATTGCCAGGCATGAGTGGAATTGAGTGCATGTACAAATTAAAATCTGTACACCTACAAATGCAATGTATGATGCTTACGGTATTTGATGATGCAGAAAATATATTTAAAGCTATTAAGGCCGGCGCTACAGGATATATTCTCAAAAATACCAGTGCGGAAAAAATAATTGAAGCTATCAATGATTTATACAACGGAGGTTCACCAATGAGTAGCCAGATTGCTCGTAAAGTAATAGAAGCTTTTCAACAAACGGATAACAGTAAAAACGAAGCTTTCCATTCCCTCAGTCGTAGGGAGCAGGAAATAATTCAGGTTTTGGCAAAAGGCTTTAGATACAAAGAAATAGCTGATCAATTATTTTTATCTCAGGAAACTATAAGAACTCATATCAGAAATATTTACGAAAAACTTCACGTAAACTCTCGTTCTGATGCATTGAGAAAAACAGGAATTATTTAATCATCATTTTTAATTTCTTACAAAATTTATCTCTGATAATTATTAGAATCATTCATAATATTTTATTTGAGATTAGTTATTTCCCCCTACTTTATCAATTGTTCCTACAATTATTTCCGACACACGACTGAAAAAATTACTACTTTTTTCACCCGCAAGCGCTTTGATGTACAGTGTTACTTTGTAAACACAAACAAATACATATTTAACTCAAAAACATTTGCCATGAAAAAAATTATCTTTCTTCCTTTATTGGTTTTCTCTTTTTTATTTTCTTATGCACAAGAAAATAATGAACGCAGTACACGTATTTTTAAAAAATTTAAAACGGATGTAAGTTTGGGTTATGCCATACAACAGGGCTCGGGCAAAACATCCGGTACAAAAGGCGGAGCACTGTTTGCCATTGAACCCAAATATGCCTTGATGGATGCACTTTCCATTGGTTTAAGGCTAGAAGCTGCTGTAGCAGTAAATATTGATGAAACAAACAGCTCATCTTCTGGCGCAAAAGGAAATGGATCTTATTTACTTACCGGAGATTACTATTTCAGTAACAAAAAATTCAGGCCCTTTGGCGGTATAGGCGCAGGAATGTTTACCACTATAAGTGTGGATGAGAAGACGATAAATAACACCACATTAGAAATTCCACAATCAACAAAGTTTGGTTTTATGGCCCGTACCGGTTTTGAATACGGACACTTAAGAATGGGAGTTGAGTACAATTTTGTGGCAGATAAATCCGGTTATCTTGGTATAAAACTCGGTGCATGTATTGGCGGCGGACGTAAATAAAAATTAACCATAAATATATAAAAATGAAAAATTTACATTTTCTAATAATAGCAGTGGCAATCCTTTCTTTTAATTCATGTAAAAAATCTGATGAGTCTACGGATCCTCCAGTTTACAAATGTGTAACCTGTAAAACAACACCAGACGCTTTAGGTGCAAACAACGGCAGTAGTAAAGGAATATATAAAGGTGTTTTTATTGGCTCAACGGGTACTATTATGTTTGATATTGCCAATAACGGAAACACTATCAGTGCGATTTTGATAATTGATGGAATTACAATAAATCTCACATCAGCAGTTACATGGGTTTCTGGACAGCCGTACACAGCTCCATTTACGGGCACTTTAAATGGCAGCCCGGTTACAATTAATTTTTCTGTGGGTTTAAGTGGCGGCACCCCAACGGTTACCTCCTCTAATATTCCTGGCCACCCAAATGCTTCTATAAATATTATCAAAGAAACATCCTCTAACTTAATTGAATGTTTTGAAGGGACATACTCCACAACGCTGCCGGAAACTGGTGTGTTTAATTTAATTGTGCTAAGGTCATTAAATAAATGGACAGCTGTTTCAAGAAAAACAGGCGCTACAACAAGTAACACAGGCAACGGAATTATTAGCAATAATAAATTATTAGATTCCACACAAAACAATCAAGCCATTGGCACCTTAAATGCCGATGCCGTGAATGGGAATTTTGTAGATGGAAATGGTAAAACAGTTACAGTTACAGGAGCGAGAACTTTGTAAAAACAATAATTTATTAATAACTTTTCTAATTCACTTAAAGCAATAAATATGAAAAAAATAATAACAGTTACTTTTTTAGTAACAACCCTTTTTTCTTGTAATCAAACATCATCCAATACAAAAAGTACTATTACAAAAGCTCTTGTAGATTCACTTATTTTAAACTGGGAAAACAACTGGAACAAACATGATTCCGCAGGGGTAAGAAATATGTTTTTGGCAGATGCTATATTAATAGATGATAACCTGGTTACAGGCGACGCTGCTGAATTTTCTGAAAAATGGATACATACAAATATTAATGTAGTCAGCAATCTAACTTCAACAAAACTGCAGGAATGGAGTGAAGGCAACAGGGCAGGATACACCGGCAAATATAAACTTGACGTTGTTATCAAAGATTCGGTTATGGCTAAACCTGAGGGTGTTTATTGTGTAAATTGGTTAAAAACGGAAAAAGGAGATTGGAAAATTACATCTGCGGTTATTCATTCATTTAAAAAATAGCAGCATTATTTTCTTAAACTTTTAAAGACCCTGTTTCGAAAACAGGGTCTTTTGTTTTACCATTATATTTGCAATTATTAAACAAATGCATGAAAGTAACCGACCATCTTAATCAATCAAAAGAAACCATTATATCTTTTGAAATTTTACCCCCATTAAAAGGTAAAGGAATACAATCTTTATACAAACATTTAGATCCGTTAATGGAACTAAAACCAGCTTTTATAAATGTAACTTATCACAGAAGTGAGCATGTTTTTAAAAAAACCGCCGATGGGAATTTTAAAAAGGTAATAGTCCGTAAACGACCTGGTACAGAGTCAATCTGCGCTGCTATTATGAACAAATATAATGTAGATACTGTACCACATATTATTTGCGGTGGCTTTAGCGTTGGGGAAACGGAAGATGCATTAATTAATTTAAATTATTTAGGAATAGATAATGTTTTGTTGTTACGTGGCGATGCTGCTAAGAACGAAGCTAATTTTGAACCGGAACCCGGGGGACATAATTATACCATTGATTTAATAGAGCAGGTACAAAATTTAAATGCCGGTATTTACCAGGAAGAAGATTTAAAAAACACAGCTAGTACAAAATTTTGTGTGGGTGTAGCCGGCTATCCCGAAAAGCATTTTGAAGCACCCAACATGGATACCGATTTACAGTTTTTAAAAATGAAGGTTGATGCCGGTGCAGATTATATTGTAACACAAATGTTTTTTGATAATGCAAAGTATTTTGCTTTTGTAGATGCTTGTAGGGCTATTGGCATTAATGTACCTATCATTCCAGGGCTAAAACCAATATTTAATAAAAAGCAACTTACTGTGTTGCCTAAAGTTTTTCATATTGATCTACCTACTGCTTTATCAAACGAAATAATAAAATGTAAAGAAGACGCAGATGTAGAAAAAATTGGAGCAGCATGGTTATTGGAACAGTCAAGAGAACTTAAAAAAGCCGGCGTACCAGCCTTACATTATTATACTTTGGGTAAACCTAATTTGATTGCAGAGGTTGTAAAAAATATTTAACCCAATAAAAAAGCTTCATATAAATGAAGCTTTTTTATTTTTTATATTTAAATAATTAAAGTGGAATACCGATAGAAAATGAGGCCGTACGGTACTTGTTTTTTTGATCTGCTGAATTATTTGTTTCAGTAGAGTTTATTTTAGCAAGTCCTAAACCGTAATTTGCTTTTAGTATAATATTTTTAAATGCTATACCACCACCAAAATTTAATCCATAATCAAAACGTTTGATTTTTGAATAACTGGCATCTTCTTGTTGAGCTGTTGTAGGATCATCGTTGTTAAAATCAATACTGCTTTCACTTTTTGTTTCAATACCTAAAAGTTTAGATTCAACTTTTGTTTTACCAGTAACACCTACAGCTGCATATGGGCCTGCATTCACAAATAAATGCGAAGAAGTTGAAACAGGAAATTTCACCAATAAATTTACAGGCAACTCAATATAATAAGGATTGAATTTGACCTTGTATAATTATTGTCATTTATGTATGATTCAGATTTTACACCCTTACCTGTAAATAATAAACCAGTTTCAATATCTACAATTTTAGATATTCCAAAAGTGCCCATAATACCTGTATTGAAAGAAACAAGTGTGTTATTATCTTCGGTATCGCCATTTTTATTGTTGGAAATATTTGCAAAATTTGCGCCACCCTGCAGATAAACTTTTTGCGCATTCGCCGCTGTTAAAACAGTAGTAATCATTAATAATGATAATGTAATTTTCTTCATTGTCTTGCTTTTGGTTTTTAAATTCTTGAAAATTTTAATGCCCTAAAAGCTAAAAGCCTGCCAAACAGATGGCAGGCTTTGTTAAAAAATGTGAACGACATTATTTTATAATATTACTTAATACAGCTTCATTAATTTTTACAGTATATTTTTTTCGCAATTTTTCTACCCATTGTTGTTCTAAAACATTTTGATAATCATTAATTACAAGTCCCCTTGCATCGTTAAAATCCCTTTGCATATTTACTTCATATAATTTTACAAATTTTACGAATGCAGCTGTACCATCTGTATTTTTAATGATAGGAGAAAAATTACCTACCGGTGTTTTTGTTCTACTATTATTAGGGTCAATGGGCAACTGGGCTATTTCATAACGTCCACTATCAGCCTGTATCTTACCATTACTATTTTCAGATAATGCTTTCCAATCTTTCCCAGCTTTTAAAGCTTCCATTGCATCTATTGCTTGCTGCTCATCTGTACAATTAAAAATTAAAACATCTGCACTTTCCTGCCATTTATAATTGGTTTTATTTGCATTATAATATTTTACCAGGCCTGCAGAATCTAAACCCGCTTTACTCCAAACATTTCTTTCCATAATTTCAAAAAGCATATTGCCTTCTTTAAATTCCTGCATTTGATTTTTAAAGTCGCTGCTATAATTTTCGAGGTGAAGTTTGTAATAATTCAATATTTGCTGCTTAGTAAAATTTTCCCACAATTCTTTATTCGAAATTGTTTTTTCAATGCCAGTATTGTTTCTCAAGTATTTTATCCACTCATCACCTTTAATTGTGGTGCCATCTTTAAAAGAATAAATTGTTTTTTTGTTTATGGCAAACACATCGGGTTTATCCACACTTTGCTGTAGGGTTAAACTATCCGCATATTTATAAATTTCGCCTTCATTTATAGCTACCGGTTTTTTAAAACCTGTTAGAGTAATTACATCTTTTATAAACTTTTCTTTAATGGTATTTATTCTTTCGTCTTGCTGTACTTTTTGTTTTATATCAAACAAATAAGAAGCATCACCTTTATCTAGGGGTAACGGAGTATTGCTTATGCGTTTTACAATATGATAACCAAAAGTTGTTTCAAAGGGTTTGCTGATATCGTTGTCTTGTTTTAATGAGAATACATTTTTCTCAAATTGTAAATTGTATTTCCCCGTAGAAAATTCAGGCATTTCCCCTCCTGTTAAATAGGTCATTCTATCCTCACTGTAATTTTTTGCAGCCTCAGAAAATGGTAATCCATTTTGTAGTAATTTATAAACCGAATCAGCTTTTTCCTTCACTGCCAGTTTTGTATTATAATCAGCTTCGGGCGGGTATGCAAAAAGTAATTGAGAAGCTTTCCATTTACCTGTATTTTGCCTCTCCTCTAACGTTTTAAAAATAAACCAACCCTTACCAGTTTTATAAGGCTGGCTTACTGTTCCTGTTTTAGTGTTGTAAATAATATGTTCAAATTGGTAAGGCACACTAAACGCAGTTATAAAACCAAGATCACTGTATTTTATCAACGAAAACTTTGTAGTGATGTCTGCAACTATTTGTGCATATTCTGTAGAACCACCTTTAAGTTTGTTATAAAGTTCTTTTACGGCATTGTATGCTTTTAAGGTATCTAAAGCGGTGGCATTTTCGCTTAATGGCACTGAAAAATAAAGTGTATGTATATCTTTTTTTGATCGGTCGGCGGCTTCACTTATTAAGGCCTGTAAACCAGCTTCATCATTCAAATAATTCTCTGTAATCTGCTCTCTAAAATTTTGCACATCATATTTTATTTGTGCTATGGTATCTATCCTAAGCTCTTGGGCCGCTTTTACTTTTAGTTTAAAATTTGTATATAGCTCTAAATAATCTTTAATAGCTTTTGCCTTATCAGTAGTAACAGGTTTATTTTTATTATAGGCTCTTAAAAATTCTTCTTTTGTGGTGGAGCTGTTGCCATAACTTATAAGAGTTTGGGTAAATGCAGTTTTGTAGCAACAAGCAACAAGAGAAACAATAAAAATTTTTTTCATGTACAAACAATTATTTTTAGGAGTAGAATAAAGTATTATCCTTTTTTGAATTTTACTTCAAGTAATTCATTTATTTGCTCGAGGGTAAGTTTTTTTGCCACTATACGTTTCTCTTTATCCAACAAATATATGGTGGGAGTAAGGGTAACATCGTATAATTGCCTGTAAGATGGTTTTTGTTCTTTTGTTTCTGTTTCTACAGATTCTTTTGTTTGGTAAACGTTTATCCAATCAGTAATGTTGTGATCTTTAATATACGTAAGCCATTCAGCTTTTAATTTTTCATTTTCAGAAAGCACCGCATAAATTTTTACATTTTTCTTTTGCCAGTTGGCTCTGTATATAGAATCTATCCTGGGTATTTCTTCTTTACAATGCCCACAAGTTGGGTCCCAAAAAACAACAACGGTATAATCTGCATCTACATTATAAAGAGAAGAGGGTTTGTCTGCTGTATTTACAAATTCTAAATTTGCCGCTTTTTCACCAATTAAATTTGCCATTACCATAAATGCACGTCGGGTAATAGTTTCGTGCTGTTTCTCATTAAGCCATGTGGTAATTCCTTTACTGTGATATTGCTCATACAAATGTACAAATACAGCATCTTGACCCATATATTTTGGACTTATGTATTCATCAGTGAACCAGTTTAGCAAAAACTTATACATCTCAGGGTTTGTGCGGGCAAGCAATAATTTGTAATCAATATCTTTTATTAAACTGTCTGACGATTGTGGCATTACTTGCCTATAATACGATTCCAGTTTTGGGAGAAAAAATGGTGTGCGAATAATTCTTTCATCCATAAAACTGATACCGTCCCAATAATGTTGTTTGTAATAATTGTAATTATCTACAGAGTCTTGGTGAGTAACCGGAACTTTTGATGGATACACGGCATCTTTTAAACCATTGAGCAAAGCGGCCATCATAGAAGTTGGCTTCGTTGTTATTATTCCAATTCTGTAGTCGTTTAATTCTTTACTGTATTTTTTGTACGCTGCTTCATGTTTTACAGAATCATCTTTGGTTTTAGCTTTGGAGTAGGCATTTCTTTCATCTTGTAATTGTTTACCTTTTACTGCAACAAAAGCCTGGTATTGTTTAAAAAGCACATTGGCTGGTGATCCGGTAATTTGTATTTTATCTAAACGGTTTGTATCTGCAACTATATTCATTATTTGTTCTTTGTCTATTAAAAAATCGGCCGTTAATCTTTTACCGGGAAAAACAATTACATAAATACCGCCGGGTAATTTTTTT
>JANPIF010000014.1:0-9119 GCA_031424845.1 Ferruginibacter sp. | reverse complement strand
CCTTTAAGCACTTCTGGATAACGTTGCTCTAAATGCTGAACGTATTCAGCTTCAAATTCTCTTACCTTGTTAATCGGAACAGCTCTTAATAGACCCTTAGATCCGGCGTAAATAATTGCCACTTGTTTCTCTACAGTAACAGGTGAAAATTGTCCTTGCTTTAAGATCTCTACGTTACGTGCACCTTTATCTAAAACTGCCTTTGTAGCGGCGTCAAGGTCAGAACCGAATTTAGAGAAAGCCTCTAACTCACGATACTGTGCTTGATCCAACTTCAATGTACCAGCAACTTTTTTCATTGATTTAATTTGAGCGTTACCACCCACACGTGATACAGAAATACCAACGTTGATTGCCGGACGAACACCTGCGTTGAACAAGTTCAACTCCAAGAAAATTTGTCCATCTGTAATAGAAATTACGTTTGTAGGAATGTATGCAGAAACGTCACCCGCTTGTGTTTCAATAATTGGTAATGCAGTTAATGAACCACCACCTTTTACTAAATGCTTTATAGATTCTGGCAAGTCATTCATTTGACGAGCTATTTCATCTTTAGCTACAACTTTTGCTGCTCTTTCTAATAAACGACTATGTAGATAAAATACATCTCCAGGATAAGCCTCACGACCAGGCGGGCGACGAAGCAATAAAGAAACCTCACGGTATGCTACAGCCTGCTTAGAAAGATCATCATAGATAATTAATGCCGGACGACCGGTATCTCTAAAAAATTCTCCAATAGCTGCACCCGCAAATGGAGCGTAGAACTGTAAAGGAGCAGGTTCAGAGGCAGAAGCCGCAACGATTGTAGTGTAAGCCATCGCACCATTTTCTTCCAATGTTTTCATAACTCCGGCAATGGTAGAGGCTTTTTGCCCAATAGCTACATATATACAGTAAACAGGTTTACCTGCTGCGTAAAATTCTTTTTGGTTGATGATGGTATCAATTGCGATGGCAGATTTACCGGTTTGACGGTCACCAATAATCAACTCACGCTGCCCACGACCTACTGGAATCATCGCATCAATAGCTTTGATACCAGTTTGCAATGGTTCTTTTACCGGCTCACGAAAGATTACACCAGGTGCTTTTCTCTCTAAAGGCATTTCATATAATTCACCTTGCAATGGTCCTTTACCATCTATTGGTGTACCTAGTGTATTTATAACACGGCCACACATTCCTTCTCCAACTTTAATAGAAGCAATTTGTCCGGTACGTTTTACTTTATCACCTTCACGTATTTTACCGCTATCACCCATCAATACCACACCCACGTTATCTTCTTCCAGGTTAAGCGCAATTGCTTTTACTCCGTTATCAAACTCTACAAGCTCACCAGAGCGAACATTGTTAAGCCCATAAACACGGGCAATACCGTCACCTACCTGTAAAACGGTACCAACTTCTTCCAAGTTTGCACCTGCGTTAAAGTTGCTTAATTGCTGACGAAGTATCGCCGAAATTTCATCCGGTTTAATTTCTACCATAATCTGACTATTACATTGGTTAAAATATATAGAAAACCTTTATTGTAAAAGGCTCTTTTTTCGGGCGCAAAGGTAGGAGTAAAGAGGCGTAGTTACAAAAAAATATAATCATTTCTTCTTAGCTGCATAGTATTAGCATTGGATAATAGATAAATTTATTATTCCACAATTGAAAATCTTGAAATTATTTACTTTATCTTCATAAACTGTTTTTGAAATATTAATCATCCATTTTAAAGTTTCTAAAAATGAACAGAGATTTTAAATAAATATCAAGCATGAAAAAACTTTACTCTTCTCTAATTATTTGTAGTTTTTTATTTTCACTTTTTATAGTTAGCTGTACCAGCAAATCAGAAAATGAGCCTAAAAGGCAAGAAATAGATGGCTATGACGGTCCTCAAAAAGCTGCAGAATTTGAATACAATCGTACTAAAAACCCTGCCACGGGTATTGTTCCTAGAGATAAAATGTGGGATGCAGTTTTAGAAACAGAAAATTTAAAAAATACTTCAAATTCATCCAATGCATTAGCACCTTTATCATGGTCGGAAAGGGGATCTTTTAGCGATGCTGCCGGTCCTTTTGGAAATCAAAGACCTGGCAATGGAGTTACATCTGGAAGAATGAGAGCGGTATGGGTAGATTTGGCTGACCCTACCGGAAAAAAAGTTTGGGTGGGCGGTGTGGATGGCGGTATCTGGAAAACAGAAGATGTAACGGTGCCTATTCCAACTTGGACGTTGGTAAATGATTTTTTAAGCAATTTAGCTGTTACAGGTATTTGCCAAGATCCTACCAACACCAATATTATGTATTTCTGCACGGGCGAAGCCTTTTTAAATGGTGGTGCTGTAAATGGTAATGGTGTTTTTAAAAGCACTGATCATGGCGTTACCTGGACCTTGTTACCTAGCACTTCCACTTTGGTAAGATGTTCAAAAATATTGTGTGATGCTACCGGCAATGTATATGTAAGCACTATTGCAATTGGTATAGCAGTAGGTTTACAAAGATCTACTGATGGAGGAAATTCTTGGGTAAGCATTAATCCTTTTACAACCACTTCTCGTATTGTAGATTTTGAAATAAGTTCTACAGGTGCTATGCACGTAAGTGGAGGTCTTTTTTCTGCAGCAGGAGTTGGGGGATATAAGTACACAACAAACCCTGCAGCAGCTACACCGGTTTGGCTAAATCCTACTACTCCTTTTCCTTTTCCTTCAGGAGGAAGTAGTAGAACAGAATTGGCATGTGTAGGCAATACAGTTTATGCATCTTTAGGGCAGGCAAATGAAAAAATTGAAGCAATTGCCAAATCCATTGATGGGGGAGATAACTGGACAACTACTACACTCACTGCAACTAATATTAATGATTTAAATGGACCAGGACAAGCATGGTATTGCCAAGGGTTAATGGCAGACCCTTCCAATCCAAATACATTAATTGTCGGCAATTTGAGGTTAATAAAATCTACAGATGGAGGTGTTACCTTTAATAAAATATCAGAATGGGTAGGTACCACAGGACAGTATGTGCATGCAGATATACATAATATTACTTGGGTAGATAATGGAAATAAATTGTTTGTAGGTACAGATGGCGGATTGTTTTATTCTACCAATAAAGGCACTACTTTTAATGATAAAAATACTGGCTTAAGGTTAAAACAATTTTACGGTGTAGCCATGCATCCAACGTCTCTCAACTATTTTTTAGCCGGGGCACAAGATAATGGTACCCATCAATTTAATGGGCCTGGCCTTACAACATCAATAGAGGTTTTAGGAGGAGATGGTGGTATTACGGCAATTGATCAAAATGAACCTCAATTTCAAACCGGAGCGTTTGTTTATTCAAATTTTAGAAGAACTGCCAATGGCGGAACTACATGGTTTTCATCTGGTAGCACAAGCACCCTTGGTCAGTTTATCAATCCTTATGATTATGACAATATATTAAATAAGGTATATGCAGGATATTCTGCAGGACAATATTTGAGATGGGAAAATCCACAGTCAGGTTTCACCTTTACCCCTGTTTCCATTCCATTGTTTGGAACAGCTTTAGTAGCAAGTGCTACTGTATCTCCATATACTCCCAATAGAGTGTATTTTGGTTTAACAAATGGTAAGGTTATACAAATTGATAATGCAGACCAAGCCACACCTACAGCAACTGATATTACACCTGCCGGTGCTCCTGCTGGTTATGTAAACAGTGTAAATATTGGAACAAGTGATCAAAATATTACAATAACATTTACAAATTATGGAGTTTTAAATATTTGGAATTCTACAAACGGTGGAACAAGTTGGGTTAGTAGCGATGGTAATTTACCTGATATGCCTGTTTATTGGGCTTTATACCATCCTGATGCGGATACTAAAGCTTACATAGCCACTGAAACCGGTATTTGGAGTACCGATCTCATAAATGGTACATCTACAATTTGGTCACCTGAAACCACTTTCCCTAATGTAAAAACAACCATGCTTAAGTATAGAGCTGTTGATAGAACAATGGCTGCCGCAACATATGGTAGGGGATTATGGACAGCAGTTATTCCAAACACAGCATGTACACCGGCGGGTATTGGAAGCCAACCTTCTAATGCAACTATTTGTGAAGGTGCGAATACTTCCTTCACTATAACTGCTACAGGTACTGCTCCATTATCTTATCAATGGCAGGTAAGTACTTCAGGTGCGGGTGGACCTTGGACCAATCTTACAAATTCAGCTCCTTATTCAAACGTAACTACACCTACTTTAAATATCACTGGTGCTACTGTAGCCTTAAATGGATATCAATACAGGGTTGTTGTTACGGGCAATTGTGCGCCACTAACAGCCACTTCAAACCCTGCAACACTTACCGTTACTGCCAATACTACTATAACCTTAACCTCCGCCCCTGCAACAACTAGCCAAACGGTTAACGTGAACAATACCATAACGAATATTACGTACAGCACAGGTAATGGTGTAACAGGTGCAACTGTAACAGGCTTACCCGCAGGCGTAACAGGAACATACAGCGGCGGAACAAACGGAACAATAACTATCAGCGGCACGCCAACAGCAGCAGGAACCTTTACTTATACAGTAACAACATCAGGCGGTTGCGGTGTACAAACTGCTAGCGGTACCATAACAGTGGCCACGGCACCGGCACTCACTCTCAGTTCAGCAGCAGGAACCAATAACCAAACGGTATGTATCAATACAGCCATTACCAACATTGTTTACAGTTCAGCAGGCGGTGTAACAGGCGCCACTGTAACAGGCTTACCCGCAGGCCTAACCGGTGTGTACAATGCAGGTGTTTTCACCATCAGTGGTACACCTACAGTAACAGGAACCTTCAGTTATACTGTTACCAGTTCAGGCGGTACACCCAATGCAACAGCAACGGGTACCATTACGGTTAATGCAAACACAAGCATCAGCCTAACCTCAGCAGCAGGCACCAACGCACAAACAGTTACCGTAAACTCAACCATCATTAATATTACATATGTTACTACAGGCGGCGTAACAGGCGCAACGGTTACCGGTTTACCGGCAGGTGTATCAGGAGTTTACTCAGGCGGCACCAACGGAACAATCACCATCAGTGGTGCACCCACAACAGCAGGAACATTCAGCTACACCGTTACCACTTCAGGCGGTTGTGGTGTACAAACTGCTACCGGTACTATAACAGCAGTAAACGGACCATCCATTGCACTCACCTCAGCAGCAGGCACCAATAACCAAACGGTTTGTGTAAATACAGCTATTAGCAATATAGTTTATACAGCAGCAGGCGGCGTAACAGGCGCAACGGTTACCGGTTTACCCGCAGGCGTAACAGGTACATATTCCGGCGGTACCAATGGAACATTTACCATAACAGGTACACCAACAGCAACAGGAACATTTACCTATACCATCACTACGTCAGGCGGTACAGCTGCAGCCACCGCCACAGGAACGATCACCGTAAACGGAGCAGTTACATTAACATTAACTTCGGCAGCGGCTACCACTAGTCAAACAGTAAATATAAATACAGCCATTACCAATATTACATATAGCAGCACAGGCGGTGTAACAGGCGCTACGGTAACAGGATTGCCCGCAGGCGTAACAGGAACTTACTCAGGCGGTACCAATGGAACAGTTACCATTAGTGGTACACCAACAGCAGCAGGAACGTTCAGTTATACCGTTACTACAACAGGTGGTTGTGGCACACAAAGCAGAACAGGAACCATAACGGTAGTAGTACCACCATCTATTACCTTAAGTTCAGCAGCAGGCACCAATGCACAAACTATCTGCATTGGCGGCAGCATCACCGCTATCAGCTATACAACAGCAGGCGGTGTAACAGGTGCCAATACTACAGGCTTACCTGCAGGCGTAACAGGGACTTACTCAGGTGGAACGAATGGCACTTATACCATCACCGGTACACCAACCGCTACAGGAACATTTAATTACACCATTACCACTTCAGGCGGTGTAGTAACAGCTACCGGCTCTATAACAGTGAACGCCCTGCCCGCAGCACCAACGGCTGCAACACCGGTAACTTATTGCCAGGGCGCAACAGCCACGGCACTTACAGCCACCGGAGTAACAGGCAGCAGCTTACTATGGTACACGGCAGTCACCGGCGGAACAGGCAGTGCAACAGCACCTACACCTTCAACCACTACAGTAGGCAGTACAACATATTATGTAAGTCAAACTGTAAATGGCTGCGAAGGACCAAGAGCAGCAATAGTAGTAACAGTAAACCCAACACCTGCAGCACCAACAGCAACGAGCCCGATAGCTTATTGCCAGGGCGGAACAGCTACAGCTTTAACCGCTACAGGTACCAATTTAAAATGGTACACCACAGCTACGGGCGGTACAGGCAGTAGCACAGCACCCATACCATCAACAGCTACTGCAGGTTCAACCATATATTATGTGAGCCAGACAACGGGCACATGTGAAGGACCAAGAACAGCCATTACAGTAAACGTATCAGCAGGGCCTGCCATTACCGTACAACCAACAGACATTACCTCATGTACCACTACGGCAACCTTTAATGTAACGGCCACCGGAACCAACTTAAGTTATCAATGGCAGGTAAGTACCGATGGCGGATTAACTTACACAAACATTGCAGGAACCACCAGCAGTACTTATACCGTAAGTGGTTTAACCCCTGCACAGGCACACAATAAATACAGGGTAGTAGTAGCTGCTGCAGGTTGCAGCTCGGCTACTTCTAATGCAGTAACAGCTAAAGTGGGTACTGCACCTACAGTAGTTTTAACAGCCGCACCGGTTATAAATTTTAACCCTGCAACCAACGGAGGTTTATATACTACAGTTAGTCCTGTAGGCAATTACACTTACCAGTGGAAGCGCAACAATACAATTCTACCATTAGTAAGCTCTACATCCATCACAAAAACCAATGGTTTATTAGATGAATTTGGAACATATCAGGTAACTGTTTTTGATGTAGCCACAGGTTGTTCGGGTGTTTCTAATTCTGTTACAGTTTCTGATATTGCGGGCGAAAGAAACAGGTTGTTCATTTCACCAAATCCAACAAGGGGTTTAGTGAAGGTCAGTTTCTACAGCAGTACAACAGTATCGCAGGCTCGTATGATATCTTTGTACGATAGCAAGGGCGCAAAAATTATGACAAAATCATTTAATGTAGGTGGCAATTATGGCTTTGTCGATTTAGATTTGAGCAATATGTCAAACGGAACTTACATGATTATATTGAGAGATGCAGCGGGTACTAAAATCGCAAGTGAAAGCATCATTAAACAATAATCTTTTTAAAATTGATAGTAAATCCCGGCTTACAAAAATGGCCGGGATTTTTTTATGTGAACAGTGCTTTATAATTTACATGTTCAAATGGATAAGAAACCTATTGGCGTTTTTGACAGTGGCTTTGGCGGACTTACAGTTCTTAAAGAGATTTGTAAGCTAATGCCCGAGTATGATTTCATTTATATGGGTGATAACGCCAGAGCGCCATATGGCCCGCTGCCTTTTGAAACCGTTTATGACTATACACTGACCTGTGTAAAATGGTTTTTTGAACAAGGCTGTCCATTGGTTATTTTAGCCTGTAATACAGCTTCTGCTAAAGCCCTCAGATCAATTCAGCAAAAAGACCTGCCAAATATTGATGCAAGTAAAAGGGTTTTAGGGGTGATAAGGCCAACATCTGAAACGATAGGAAACTACACAACATCAAAACATGTTGGAGTGATGGCAACCATGGGTACAGTTCAGTCAGGCTCCTATTTAATTGAAATTGAAAAATTTCATCCTGATATAACTGTATCGCAGGAAGCGTCTCCGGAATGGGTTGATATTGTTGAATCGGGTAAATACGATAGTGATGAGGCAAACATTTCTGTAAAGCATCATATTGACAGTCTACTAGAAAAAGATGCTGCAATAGACTGTATTCTTTTAGCCTGTACGCATTACCCACTGTTACTACCTAAAATAAAACAGTTTGTGCCCGTTAACGTTATTATTCTCTCTCAAGGCGATATTGTTGCAAAAAGCCTTGTTCAATACATGCACAATCACCCGGAAATAGAAAACAAGTGCAGTAAGAACAATATAAGAACTTTTTATACGACCGGCAACCCAACAGATTTTAACAGCCACGCCTCCGTGTTTTTTGGTGAAGCTATTAATGCTACCAAAATAAAACTGTAATAAGTTTAAAAAATAGGTACACGTTTCAAGATATTATATTACTTTTGCCGTCCTTTCACAAGCGGCTAGGATGGTGCCTGGCCTGCGATAATGAATAAACAATATTTGTAAAAGGAAAAAATTCTAAATAATGCCAGGAAAAAAAAGAACCTACCAACCCCATACCCGCCGCAGAAAATCTGTACATGGTTTCCGTGAGCGTATGTCTACAGCTAACGGCCGCAAGGTTTTAGCAAGTCGCAGAGCAAAGGGTCGTCATAAACTTACAGTTTCTGATGAGCACGGTTCAAAAAAATAAAGCATCATCATTTAATAAATGATAAAGTTTATACAGCCTTCTGTTTACAGAGGGCTTTTTTTATAGTATTATTGCAATTATGTCATGTTCTTTTAAAAGGAATAATTTTTGACTTTCATTAGGCATAATACATAGAAGGCATATTAAACAATATATTTGTACACCTAATTTATTAATAATGAATTTACAAAACGAGTTCGAAAAATATGCCATAAAGCATAAAGGCATTAACAGTAATACGCTTTCAGGATATAATAAAATAAACAAAACTATATTTGACCGCCAAAGCACACAAATGCAAG
Organism: Ferruginibacter sp.; assembly: GCA_031424845.1. Lineage (GTDB taxonomy): Bacteria > Bacteroidota > Bacteroidia > Chitinophagales > Chitinophagaceae > Ferruginibacter. The sequence goes on along the minus strand of JANPIF010000014.1, from coordinate 274 downwards.
TGCCTAATGTATCTGGTACTGTAAATGCACAAATTACAAATCTTACACCCAACATTATTGAAGAACGACCGATGAATGTGGCAGTGATGGATGTGTATAGTCGTTTAATGATGGATCGCATCATTTTTTTGGGTTATCCAATTAACGATGAGGTTGCAAATATTGTAACAGCGCAATTATTATTTTTAGAAAGTACTGATCGTGTAAGAGATATACAGATGTACATAAACTGCCCGGGTGGTGGAGTGTATGCTGGACTTGGTATGTATGATAC
>JANPIF010000013.1:0-4276 GCA_031424845.1 Ferruginibacter sp. | reverse complement strand
TATAACAGGCGCGAATTAATGTGTCTATGATAAAAATGACGGGGGGGAGTGTATTTAAAAAAATGTGGGGGGAGTGTTTATTAGGGTAGATTAAACACACACTTAAACAACTAAAAATTTTTACCAAAAAAATTATTTAACCCTTTTTAAATTATTTAAACACTATTTTAAAAAGAGCTTATATACAATGAGTTTACAAAGGGTTGGCTCATTTGCTTGCTGAACCTGCCTGTAGTGAGACCTTATTACCTTGCTTGTAATCTAAAAATAAGTGCTAACACCAAAACTAAAACCCCCCGTTTTTGATGCAGGGTTAACGAGAATATCTGTTTGTTGTGAAAACCTGTAGTTTAAACGAAATACTGTTTGAGTTGATGGTCTGAAACTTATGGCAGTCATGATGCTCCAAATGTGTTCGCCTTTATTTGTACCGGTGGATGAGAATTTGCCTACATTCCAATCTACATACTCAGTGCGTAAAGCAATATTAAACACAGCCTCATTCCAACCTAAAATAGGTTTTTTAAAAACAGGCTGTACAATATCTATAAAACCACCTTGTTGTTTATTCCCATACTGTTCCGTGAAAGTTTGAGGCACATTAACTTTCACCCAAGCCCACTCTGCTGTAATAAATGTGTTCAGTTTTTTCAAAGTTGTATTAAAATCGATGGCGAAAACATCTAATCTTCTTTTTTCATCAATTTGTATACCATCATCCTGCCACTTGTTGTATATGCCACCCATGTACGATAAACCAATTTCACCAATATTATTATGGCGCATTGCTATTTTTGCTGTGATCATTGGAGTACCACTTGCAATTTCTTCTAATCGTTCTGGATTTTGTTTTGACGCTGGTAGAAATGTTTTGTTTTGACCATTATCTATGATTGAATTATCAAAACCACCTGATACATAAAGCTCATATCCAAACATCCAATTCTTATTGTATTTTTTACCATACAAACCAAATCCTGCATTACTCCACGTAGCAGGTAACATTTGTGTAGCTGAAATAGGACGATCTGTAAATTCCCATTTAGGACCATCATGGTTTTGGTTAAATGCTCCAATTGGATTCATGATAATGCCACTGCGTAAATTTATTAATGGGTGAAATTCTACATCTATTGCTGCAAACTCAATTCCTATTTCTTTTTCTGCCGGTTCAAATTCTATCTCAGTTAAAAACTTTATCCTTTTTGAAATTGTTGAAGCTACAAACAGCGTTAACCTTCTAAATTGAAATTGATGACCATCACTTACACCATCAGTACCCAAATGCTGCCAATTTGTTTCTACATAACCACCAAGTGCGACAGGAAGCTTGCCTACGGCGGTGAAAGGTCTGTTGTAAACTGCGTCCATATTAAGCAGTGCTTTTGACGTATCTGCTTGAATATTTTTTAAAAGTGCAGGATCTATCTGAGCCTGTATTTTGCAAACAAAACTTAGGATTATGAAACTCAAAAAAGTTATTTTTTTCATACTTTCTTTAATGAAATCTTTAAAATATTACCCTCAATAGCTGTAGGAAAATTGCGTAAATCTGTATTGGCAGGGCTGCCAATTACCTGACCTTTATTGCTAAACTCACTGCCGTGTGCAGGGCATTGGAGTTTGTCTCCAAACACCTGTAGTTCCGCTCCCTGATGTGTGCATTGCATCCATAATGCGGAGTAATTTTTTGCATCATGACGATATACACAGATTGGAAATTTAAGTGTGTCGTTATTTATAACAATGTACTTTTTAAAGTGAATTTCATTGGCAGCATTGGTTTCAAAATCTTTCAGGTTGATTATTAAATCATCTCCGGATATTGAACCGCTAAGGGTTTTTAAACTACTGCAACTTTGTAATAGGTTTGAGACTGCTCCTACACCTAAACATGCCATACCACAATGCATTATGAAATGTTTTCTATCCATGATGGTTTATAGTGATTTTAAGAATTTCAACAATGAATTTCTTTCTGATTGAGATAATTGGGTAAAACTATTTTTACTTTGCAAGCTTTCACCACCATGCATCTGTATCGCTTCTTCAATACTTTTTGCTCTACCATCATGCATTAGAAAATATTGACCACCTTGTGAATTTGGTGATAGTCCTAAGCCCCACAATGCCGGGGTACGCCATTCAAATGTTTTTGCAGAAGCTTCAGTATAACCATCATTTAAACCAACACCCATATCATGTAATAACAAATCAGTATAAGGTGAAAATGTAACATTGCTTAATGCAGATACAGGAGAGAAACCTGTTTTTAATTGGGGTGTATGGCAACTTCCGCATTTAATTTGAGTAAAAATATTTTTACCTAACTGCACCTCTGCATCATTAATATTTCTTTGTACCGGTGCTTTAAGTGTTTGCAGATAAAACACCACATTATTTATAGTTAGGTCACTTACTTCTGGGTCGATATTATTGCCTGTGAAAACATCTTTAGGATTAAATGTTGATGTAATGCCTATGTCCTGATTATAAGCATTTACAGTTTGATGCAACAAATTATAAGCTGCTGCTTTTTTACCAAAGCGGTGGATATACTTACCGTTAAGTGCAATTGCATTTGGAAATGGTTGCACAAAAGAAGGAATATACTCGTAGCTGGGTATACCTGATATGCCATCGTTATTTTGATCAGTAGGATCAGCCATTGCTAAAATATCGGCATCGCTTACTAATTCTAAAAAGCCTAAGCCTGTATTTGCAGGTGGAGTAAATTTTGAGAAGGTTGCACCTGCTGGAATTTGCTCAGGTGTAAAGCCTGGTAATGCTCTATTTTGTAATTGTGGACCTCCTAAGTGTAAAAAAGTATTGCCCGTAGTATCTATTTGTCCAAAACGTGTAAGTGTTGTAAAAGGTGTTCCTTTCCCATCACCTGCATGGCAACTACCACAACTTGTTGCTACAAATAAAGAACCTAAGCCGGTTGCGCTTGTAAATATTTCATCATTAAATGCTACATCACCTGCAAGAAACTGTCTGTTTTGTTGAAAGGATAAGCCATCTACAGGACCATCTAATAATTGATCATTTGCTGCGGCAGCAGGCTCAAACTTGCTGCAAGCCTCAAATATAATTACACCTAAAACAATAATGGAAAGAATAATAAACTTTTTGTTCATGCTCAATGTTTCACCAAATGTATACCAAATGTTAGACTTGCCTAATATTATTTATAATAGTGGCATAACATATTGATACATAGTTTACATTTTGTAGAACTTCATTTACAATAAAACTTTTTAGTTTATCAACTTTGTTTGTTTAAGCTTTAAAACTTCATTCTTTGTATTCTAACTGCATTTAAAATTGCTAATAATGCCACACCAACATCTGCAAAAACTGCTTCCCACATTGTTGCAAGACCACCTGCTCCAAGTACCAACACAATTCCTTTTACAACAAAAGCAAATGTTATGTTTTGCCAAACGATTTTCTTTGTTTGTTTACCAATGTTAATTGCCATTGGAATTTTAGAAGGTTTATCATCCTGTATAACTACATCGGCTGTTTCAATGGTAGCATCACTACCCAAACCTCCCATTGCTATACCAACATTACTAATCGCTACCACAGGCGCATCATTAACACCATCACCAACAAAAGCTACTGTTTGATTTTTAGCAATTATTTCTTTGACCTTATTTACCTTATCCTCTGGCAGCAAATCGCCAAAGGCATTGGTAATACCAAGTTTAGAAGCAACAAACTGCACCACATTATCTTTATCACCGCTGAGCATTGTTGTAGTAACACCTAAAGATTTTAATTTATCAACAGTTAATTGTGCATCTTCTTTTATACTATCAGCAATGGTGAGATAACCTACAAATTTTTTATCGTAAGCAATGGCAATTAAAGTGTACACAATTGTTGTTGGATCTATATCATACTTAATAGAAAACTTATCCATCAATTTAAAATTACCTACCAATAATTCTTTGCCATCTATATTAGCTTTTAAGCCATGACCTGATATTTCTTCAACATCCTGCAACTTAATGTCGCTATTTATTTTCCCAACATATTCATGAATTGCTGTCGCAACGGGGTGAGTACTTTGGCTTTCTAAAGCATTCACCATTTGCAATATTTCGTCTTTATCAATTCCTTCTTTTAATATTACTTCCTGAACTTTAAAAACACCTTCCGTCATAGTTCCGGTTTTATCCATCACCACATTTTGAATGTTTGCAATGATGTCTAAAAAGTTGCTGCCCTTAAACAGGATACCATTTTTACTGGCTGCACCAATGCC
>JANPIF010000012.1:0-5400 GCA_031424845.1 Ferruginibacter sp. | reverse complement strand
ATTTTAATAATGCCAACGATGCCCGAGTAGATGCGCCTAAATACAAAGAAGAATTGCTGCGTGTTTCGTGTACAATGGTAGCAATATATTCAATGAGTTTAGCATCTACATTTATGTTTTGCACTACTTCTCTATACTTGGCTATTTCATGTGGAGATAATATTTTGTTGGCATGTTGCAGCAACTGGTTTTGTGTTTTTCCCTGTTGCTGTGTAAGTATTATGATTTCTTCTGCAAGGGTTGGATAACCAATATTTATTTTGAATAAGAAACGGTCAAGCTGTGCTTCGGGCAAGCGATACGTTCCTTCCTGCTCAATTGGATTTTGCGTAGCCAGCACGATGAAAGGATACTGCATGGCATGTGTACTTCCATCAACCGTTACCTGTCGCTCTTCCATTACTTCAAAAAGTGCTGATTGTGTTTTTGCAGGTGCACGGTTTATTTCATCTATCAACACAATATTGCTAAATACCGGTCCTGCTTTAAAATAAAATGTTCCTTCTTTTGGGTTAAATACAGAAGTGCCAATTACATCGCCCGGCATAAGATCTGGCGTAAACTGCAAGCGTGAAAAATGTACATCAATAATACGTGCAAGCAATTTTGATGCAAGGGTTTTTGCTACACCGGGCACACCTTCCAGCAACAAATGTCCATCGCACAGCAACCCAATAAGCAGCAAATCTACCACCTGCTCCTGCCCTACTATTACCTTTGCTATTTCCGCACGTATATCTAGTAGTTTGCTGTTAAGTTCAGTAACGGGGCTACTTTCCTGAAAAAAAATTTCTTCTTCCATTTTTATTTATTTTTAAAAAACTTTTCTGTTAATCCGTTTAAATTTAGCAACTGTTCATCGTTTACAGTTTGGTTGCTATTTATTATTTTAATAGTTGCCGTGAGTTCATCCACTATTTCAAATGCTACTCCGCTTTTGCGACTCAATGTATCTGGGTAACTAGGGTCATTTACATTGAAGGTTACAAAATATTTTGAACGGACATGCTCATTAAAATAAGTAATTATTTTTTCTGCAATTATTTTATTGTCTTTTTTGTTGAGGTAAAGCCCTGCTATGGCTTCTGCAAATGCAATGCTTGTATTTTGTGTTGGCTTTATAACGGGTACAATTCTTTGCCTGCGTTTGCTGTTAAAGAAAATATAGAGGAGCAATAACGCAAGTGCTATAAAAAATGCCTTAGCCAATGGTGGATATTTCATGATAGTATCCAAGGTAGATTTGCTGTCTGCATTGGCTACATAATTTTTATTGCTGTAATAATTATCCCAATAAATATTTAAAGGTTTTGCGGGCATCATCTGCAAAATTGTTTGCAGGTACAAATAATTATTTTTTGTAAGCAAAAAATAATTGCTGAAACTGCGTGGCTCATTGTGAAAATAAACCCTACCCTTACCCCATAAAAAAACAAAAAAGTTTGCTTTGCCTGCATCGTTGTAACCTACAATACGAGCATAAGAGCCATTTATTTCCTTAAAATAATTGGTAAAAGGAAAATAGAAGTAACTAAACTTTTCGTTGTAAATAGAAAGTCCATCGGTAAGTCTGCTGGACGTATTTCGCATTCCAGTCAGCATGTATTTTGAATAGAAATCTACTTCGTTTTGTTTGCAAAATAATTTGTTTAGTAATAGTGTATCATAATTATCTGCAGATATAAATGCGGTATTTCCTTTATAAACAAAATCCAATAAAGATTCTGCGTCTCTTTCTGTAACGTAATAGTTTCTGCTTATGTTCATGTAAAGCGACGCTGTATCAAAATCCCACCCATAATTATCTGCAAAGGGTGTTTTGTTTATTTCTACTTTTTGTGGAGTGAAAATATTTTTTGTGATGGAATAAGCAATGGATGTACCAAACGGGCGTAGATCTCTGTAAGAAAAACTTTCCCGGAAATCGGGCTTTTTGTTTTTGTCTTCCGTGCAACCGTAAAACAATACGAGTAGCAAGCTATAAAAAATAATATGTGTTATTTGTTTTACCAATGATTATAATCTGTTTAAAAACTCGTTAAATTTAATTTCTATTGCATCAAATGTTTCTTTGCTAACAGTTGCGTTTCCATACCAAATGTATTCGTAATATAAAGCCAGGGAAGCAAATAAACTTCGCTTGGCGGGCGGTAACTCCTTTACATAATTGCTGTTTGTTTTATCTACCGAATAACGAATTAACTCTCTGTCATTTAATTTTTGCAGCGTTTTTAAAAATAAGAAACGCATAGCCATTCGTAATTCACCGGCATTGTATGCTTTTCGTAAAAGAGAATCATAATTATTGGTTAGTGTTACATCTTCTTCATCCTGATCAACTTCTACAGTTGCTTTTTTTGATCGTTTACTAAATACAGCATTGCTTAAAAAAAGTTTATAAATTATAAACAACAACAGTGCAATAGCAGCCATCCAAAGTATGGTTTGTAAAATACCGGAATTAAAAATGCCGTCTAAGAAAGAAGAGCCCTTATTGTCTCTTACAGTAATTTTGGTTTGCTTATCTGCCTGCTTTTTTTTATCTATTAAAAAACTATCCAGGTTTTTTATCCAAGCATATTCTTTTTTATTTTTCCAGAAACTTACAGAATCTTTGCTTATTTCAAATCCATTAAAAGTAATAGAGGTATCTCCTTTTACATCTTCGGCAAAGCCGGAACTGTTTTCTTCTTCTTCATCTTGCCCTTCTTCTACATTAATATTAAAAGTAGAATCTTCAATTTTTTCAATTGCAGGATTTCTTTGTGCGCTTGCACATAAAATGTTTAAAGACAAAAATAAAACAAGGAATAATTGTTTATGCATCGTTGTTTTGCAGTCGAGATACGATGCCATCTTTTTTAATGAAGAACCCTTTTTTACTGAGTTTTATTGGCCAAATAACGAAGTACCATATAATCAGTAAAAATGAAAGGCCGAGAATTAAGTAGCTTACCCATACCGGCATACCACCAGGTGCACGGTCGTAGGTATCACTCATAAGGTGTGTAATATAGCTTTCTAAAAACGCAGCTGCTATAAAAAATGGAATTAAGCAAATCAGAATTTTTGCCGCATCTTTTGCATTGCGTTTAAAAGATTCTAAGCGTGTATAAGTGCCTGGAAAAAGAATGCCATTACCCAATATAAAACCTGCAGCACCTGTAATGATGATGGAAGAAATTTCGATAGTACCGTGTATCCAAATCACCAATATTGATTGTAATCCTAAGCCATTTGAAAAAAACATGTATTGAAAACTGCCAAGCATAATACCATTGCTCCACAACAAATAAAATGTAATTAACCCACCGGTAAAGCCACCAACAAATGTGATGAATGCCACTTTAATATTATTAAATGCAATGCGCACAAACATATTAAAAGGGTTCTCATCTTTATACACTCCAAAAGGATCTCCTTTGGCAATATTATCTTCCGTCATTTTTACATACTGGTCACCCAAAATCCCTCTTAAAAAATCAGGATCTTGCTTGGAAGCGAAAACGCCCAATGTTACAAACAAAATAAATATAACAGTAGTAAATAAAAAAGTGCTGTGGTGTTTTCTTATAATTAGTGGAAGCTCATATTTCCAAAATGTAAATATGCGGGAGTATTTTTCTTTCTTATTTCGATAAATATTTTGATAAATGCTGGCTGCCAAGCCGTTAATCCAGCGGGTGGCTTTGCTTTTTGGGTAAAAGGTTTTGGCAAAAGCGAGATCATCCATCAGGGTTATAAAACGATCAGAGGCTTCATCAGGGTCAGCGGGTTGTTCCTGCTGGTACTCTTTCCATTTTTCCGCATTTTTTTTTATAAACATTGCCTCCCTCATAAAAAAATCCCGCTTATTATTTTCTAAAATATATTTTACAATTTCATGCTTTTTTCATTCATAAAAAAATAACCTTTTCTTTATCTGTCGAGTATTTGATAGAAGGTTCTGTGACGAGAATAAATTACATCAGCAACAATTTATATCTTACCAAATTAGCAGAATGTTTTGTAGTGAGAAATGATATAAATTGCGTTCACCATGTCAACCGTACAAATAAATACCGCTTTTAATGTTGGTCTCGATTTTGAAATAGCGCCTTTTCATAAAAGGTTGCTGGCTTATTTAATTGATTTTGCATTACTGGCCATCTACCTTTTTGGTATGAAATATCTATTGTACGATGTATTGTATTTATCAAGAGAAAAAAGTACAGGTTTTGATATTATCATCATTTCTCTACCAATGTTATTTTATTCTTTGCTTACTGAGCTTTTGCTAAATGGGCAAACTTTCGGTAAAAAATTAATGCAGATTAGGGTAATAAGTTTGGAAGGTGGTGAACCAACTTTTGGTCAGTTTATATTACGATGGATAACAAAGTTTTTTGAATGGCCATTCTTATTCGGCTACATATATGCATCATCCGTAGCGCTTTTTATTTATGGATTGTACACAGGCTTTTTTGGTGTGGCGGTTGTGGTAGCAATATTAGTATCCAGAAAAAGCCAGCGTTTGGGCGATATGGCTGCAGGCACTGTGGTAGTAGATGCTAAAACATCTATGTCAGTAAACGATACCATATTCATTAACGTGAATACCACCAATTACAAACCTCTTTTCCCGGAAGTAATGCGGTTGTCAGACAATGATATAAATACAATAAAGACTGTACTTACACAAGCGAGAAAAAATCACAATCATGATATTTGCATGCGCATAGAATACAAAGTAAAAGAGGTTCTTAAAATAGAATCTAAACTTTCGTCGATAGATTTTTTAGAGAAATTGCTGGAAGATTATAATTATCTGGCAACGAAGGAATAAAGGAATCTAGCTATAATAAAAAAGCCGTTCAAAATTAAATGAACGGCTTTTTAATGTTATAATAATTATTACTTCACTTCTTCAAACTCTGCATCGGTTACATTCTCACTTGCATCTGCACCGCTTTGAGGTTGCTCTGAACCGTTTGCTTGTTCAGCCCCAGGTTGACCTCCTGCTTGTGTATCCTTATACATGTCTTCACTAGCAGTAGCCCATGCAGCATTTAACTCAGTAGTTGCAGTATCTATTGCTGCAATATCCTGAGATTTATGTGCTGTTTTTAATTTTTCCAAAGATGCTTCAATGGGAGCTTTCTTTTCAGCTGGAATTTTTTCTCCATACTCTTTCAATTGCTTCTCTGTTTGAAAAATTAAACTATCTGCCTGATTGATTTTATCAACTTTTTCTCTCTCAGCTTTATCACCTGCTTCATTTGCTTTAGCTTCATTTTTCATTTTCTCAATTTCCTCTTTGCTCAAACCACTTCCTGCTTCGATGCGGATATTATGAGATTTACCCGTTCCTTTATCTTTTGCTGTTACATGCAAGATACCATTAGCATCAATATCGAAGGT
>JANPIF010000011.1:0-4861 GCA_031424845.1 Ferruginibacter sp. | reverse complement strand
TTAAAAATGTTTTGTACTATTTCCTCTTCAGAAAATTTTACCATTTTTTTTCCGGTATTATAACTGTATGCTTCTCCTACTCTAGCAAAGAGCAAACGCAGAAAATCATAAATTTCTGTGATGGTACCAACAGTACTCCGTGGGTTTTTATTAGTCGTTTTTTGCTCTATAGATATTACTGGTGAAAGACCGGTTATTTTATCAAAATCAGGCCTTTCCATATCTCCAACAAAATGACGTGCGTATACTGAAAAACTTTCCATATAGCGGCGTTGTCCTTCATTATAGATAGTATCAAATGCCAATGATGATTTACCACTACCGCTAACTCCTGTAAAAACTACCAGCTTATTTTTTGGGATTTTAATATCCAGGTTTTTAAGATTGTGTTCTCTTGCTCCAAACACTTCTATGTATTCTTCTTCAACGGTTGAAACAACAGTTTTAATAACTTTTTTCGTAGCCATATTTTTTATTCCTTAAAGCAAATATACAAACATCGTGCAGCCTTCCTTTTAGATATTGATTGGGTTGGCGTAGATAATAAGATGAATGGAAATAAAATTATTTTTCGAAATACAGAATAATTTTAGTTGGCTCACTTGTTGTTTTATGCTCTTAAACTTTTAATAACTAAAAATTAATTTATGAAACATTCTTTTAAAGTTTACGGAGCTAAAGCAAGTTTATTTTTTACAACTCTTTTACTTTCTGTAATAGCATTTGCCCAAGATACTACTCTTGCTACAACTACTACAACATCTTCTGCTACAAGCACTGAGAAAACATGGTACACTGAGCCATGGGCTTGGGTTTTAGGAGGAATAATTTTAGTAGTTATTATAATTTTGGCTACGAGAGGATCGAGCACTAGCACTTCTGCAGATAAAGTAACAGTAACTCGTAAAGTTGAAAGAGATACTGATACTGTGTAGGATTTTTAGGGAGTGTAAAATTTTGAAGCCATGCAACATAGTACTCATTATTTAAAAAATGAGTACATTTTTCTACAAATTTTTTAATAACAAAAATTAATGTCTATCAAAAAAATTGGCTTGCAAATTGAATCTATTGTAATTGAAAATTCACCTTAAAAAATATACAAAATGACGACAAATGAAAATTTAGTAGAAGTTTTAAATGACCTTATCCAAATTAATAATGACAGGATAGAAGGTTATGAAAAAGCAGTAGAAGAAACAAAAGATATTGATGTAGATTTAAAAGCTATTTTTATTAAAATGGCAGAGGAGAGCGTAAAATATAAAACTGAATTAGTAGCAGAAGTTGCAAGATTAGGTGGCGAACCTGCGACCGGAACTACAGGACTTGGAAAAATTTACAGAGTGTGGATGGATGTGAAAGCAACCTTTACTGGTAAAGACCGTCAGTCAGTTTTAGAAGCGTGTGAATTTGGTGAAGATGCTGCACAAAAGGCTTACAGAGATGCATTATCATCTGATGCAGAAATAGATGCTGATACCCGCCAGTTGATTACCACCCAACAAGCATCTTTAAAAACATCTCATGATATTATAAAGAAATATAGAGATATGCATAAAGCTGCAAATGCTTAACCATTTTGGTTTTTATAGAGATGCTGCACTTTTTTTAAAGTGCAGCATTTTTTTTGTGAATTGCACGATAACAGTTGAAAAAGGTTTCCCCTGCCGCCCTTAGCCCCGATGGACAGTAGTAGCTTATGCACAAATAGACTTTATAGGATAATATTACTTGCGTGCATAACTACTACAAACAGCGGGATACAGAAGATGATTAAAGTTTTGTTGATCATGCTTCAAAACATATTCACGTTCGATTCCCCTTCTAATTATTGTAAAAAATTTTTTCATAAAAAAGCTCGCAATTTTTTCAAACTGCAAGCTTATATAAAATTTTAAATTGAAAATTTTAAATCGAAAGTCAATCCTATCTTCTTCCCATCATTTTGCCCATTGGCATTTTGTTCATCATTTTCATCATGCTTTTCATTTGCTCAAACTGTTTTAAAAATGCGTTGAGGTCTGCTATATCTTTTCCACTCCCTTTTGCAATGCGGGCTTTGCGGCTGGGGTTTATAAGATCTGGATTGCGGCGCTCTAAAATGGTCATAGAATTTATCATTGCTTCAATACCCTTAAATGCATCGTCATTTATATCTACGTCTTTTATTTGTTTGCCCACACCAGGTATCATTCCCATCAAATCTTTTATATTACCCATCTTTTTTATTTGAGCAAGCTGGGTTTTAAAATCTTCAAAGTCAAACTGGTTTTTACGAATTCTTTTCTCCAGTTTTGCTGCCTCTGCTTCATCAAATTGCTCCTGAGCTTTTTCTACCAAACTCACAATATCACCCATGCCCAAAATACGCTGCGCCATACGCTCAGGGTAAAAAATATCCAAGGTATCCATCTTCTCGCCACTACTCATAAATTTGATGGGCTTGTTCACCGTATATTGTATACTCAATGCTGCACCACCTCTTGTATCACCATCTAATTTTGTAAGTACCACGCCACTAAAATCTAACCGCTCATTAAAAGCTGCAGCAGTATTTACAGCATCTTGCCCGGTCATACTATCTACAACAAATAAAATTTCATTAGGATTTACAGCAGCCTTTACATTAGCTACTTCGGTCATCATTACTTCATCTACCGCTAAGCGACCGGCAGTATCTATTATAATTACATTTTTGTTTTTTGCTCGTGCTTCTTTAATGGCATTTTGCACAATGGAAACCGCATCTTTATTCTCTCTTTCACTGTAAACATCCACGCCTATTTGTCCACCCAAAACTTCCAATTGGTCTATGGCCGCAGGACGATAAATATCTGCTGCAACCAGCAATGGCGATTTCCCTTTTTTTGTTTTTAAATAAAGAGCAAGTTTACCGCTGAAAGTTGTTTTACCACTTCCCTGCAAACCAGCCACTAAAATGATTGCCGGGTTTCCGTTGATGTTAAATTCACTTTCTTTTCCACCCATTAATTCAGTCAACTCATCCTGTACAATTTTTACCATTTGTTGCCCAGGATTTACAGCCAGCAATACTTTGCTGCCCATGGCTGTTTCTTTTACCTTATCAGTAAACTCTTTTGCAATATTATAATTCACATCGGCATCTACCAACGCACGCCTAATATCTTTTACGGTATTTGCAATATTTAATTCAGAAATTCTGCCTTCGCCTTTGATATTTTTAAAAGCACCTTCTAATCTTTCACTTAAACTTTGAAACATGTTTTTATTTTTATTTACAAGCAACGAAACAAATTTTACTTCGTTGCAGATTATTTATTTCTTTTAAATATTTTCGCTTTTATTATTTAATTTTTCTTCACTCAATACTGCGTTAAAATCCTAAAATTTCTGTTCTTTGGTTATCGCCGATTCGCTGGGGGAAAAAGCACTGTGTGAAATTTATATCGAGAATGCCGTATCCAAAATCTCCCCCTGCTCTTTCGCATGTATTTTACTGTAACCACTTGCAGTAGATGCGCTTGCTTTTCTGCTGATGATATGGAAATTTATATTTTCTAAATTCATACGCAGGTATGAAGCAGCGCCCATGTTTAAAGGCTCTTCCTGCACCCAATACCAAATAGCTTTACTGTATTTTTTATACAATTCATCCAACTTATTTTGTGGAAGCGGATATAGTTGTTCCAATCTAATAATAGCTACATCTTCTCTGTTTTCTTTTTCTTTTCTTTCAGCAAGGTCAAAATAAACTTTGCCACTACACATTAATACTTTTTTTACAACAGAAGCATCTTTATTGGTAACATCATCATACACTTCTTTAAAACTGCCTTCTGTAAATTCGCTCACATTGCTGTAGGTTGCAGGCAATCTTAAATTTGCTTTTGGCGAAAAATTTACCAATGGTTTTCTAAATGGCCAAGCCAATTGTCTTCTCATTAAATGGAAGAAATTTGCAGCGGTGGTAACATTTGTTATTACCATATTAAGTTCAGCACATTGTTGTAAGAAGCGCTCCATACGTGCACTGCTATGTTCAGGCCCTTGCCCTTCATAACCGTGCGGCAGCAGTAAGGTAACGCCATTCATCCTTTGCCATTTAGTTTCGCCAGCTGTTAAAAACTGGTCTATAATTATTTGACATCCATTTACAAAATCGCCAAATTGTGCTTCCCACACCACCAATGCATTTGGGTTAGCCATGCTGTAGCCATATTCAAAACCAAGTACGGCGTATTCGCTCAATAATGAATTGTAAATTCTAAATGGCGATTGGTTTTCATTAAAATGATTAAGCCTGTTGTGACCCTTATTAGTTGTTTCATCATAAATAACTGCATGCCTATGGCTAAATGTTCCTCTTATACTATCCTGACCACTAAAGCGCACATCTTTACCTTCTGTAATCAAACTTGAATAAGCTATTAACTCAGCAGTGGCCCAATCTATTTTTTGAGAATCTGCAAATAATTTAATTTTATCAGCAATAAGTTTTTCTACTTTTTTTAATGGCTTAAAATTTTCCGGCCATTTCATTAACCCCTCAAAAATCTTTTTTAGTTCTTCTTCTTTTATCGCAGTTATGGGAGAATTTTTAAAATCATCTGCTGTTGCTTTTCTCAATTGTTTCCACCACTCTTCCGGTTTTTGGTATGTATAAGGAAGTGGGTGTTGTTTTACTTCATCTAATCTTTCCTGCAACTCTGCCAAAAACTTTTGCTCCATTTCTTTTGCCAATATTTTTGCATCAGGTTCCCCATTTTCCATAAGATATTGAGTGTAGACCTCTCTTGCATTCATGTGTTTGTCAATAAGGCTATACAACATAGGTTGTGTAAACTTTGGCTCATCACCTTCATTATGTCCGTGCCTG
>JANPIF010000010.1:0-13430 GCA_031424845.1 Ferruginibacter sp. | reverse complement strand
ACCAAGGTGATCGTAATGTGCGCCAAGAATAATTGTGTTGGTTGCTTTGTTATTTATATAGCCGACTACATTATGCCCAAATTTTGTTTTTGCAGAAATAGAAATGGCAACTGTTACCGCCTGCAGATCCGTGGTTAAAGTATTTCTTAAAAGATCCTTTACATAAATAACCGGGATTGAAAGTTGAGGCGTTTTATCTTTTCCATCAAATTTTAAATTATCGTTTATCTGACCGCTATTACTAAATATAATAAGCTTTCTATTTTTTGAAATCTGATCGTTGCAGATACTTAAAATCTTTTCTTTTAAATCGAAATGAGGATTATTCTGGTTTTCTTTTAATAGATCTGCGAGATCAAAAAATGCAACATCCTTTTTAATTTTTTCTAATTTAGTTTCAGCAAGGTTGCCCGAAAATGCAAAAGGAAAAAAATGTTCGGTTTCTGAATATGCAATATCTCCGATAATAAATGAAGTATTTTTTCCTATTTCTCTTCCTTCATTTACTTCAAACTCCTGCACATATTTCTTGTCAGCAGTAAAGGTTGTTAATCCGGCTTTTTTAAACTCTGTTTGTATAAATTCATAGGCGAGTTTTTCTCCTGCTGTACCGGTACGTCTGCCTTCTAATTTATCGTCTGCCAAATAATTGATGTTTGTTTTAATAGATGCAATTGTTTTAGCATCGGTGTTTTTTTGCTGGGCTTGTGTGCAAACAGATGCAAAAAGCAAAAGGAAAAATAAAAATTTCATTGGAATAATTTATTTGTATTGATGGCAAAGGTATTTAATGATGTTTTGCCTGCGGGAATTTGTTTTAGTTGAAAGGGAATTTTCTATCCGTGGAAATCAGGAAAAATTGT
The DNA here is from genome assembly GCA_031424845.1 of Ferruginibacter sp. GTDB lineage: Bacteria > Bacteroidota > Bacteroidia > Chitinophagales > Chitinophagaceae > Ferruginibacter. The sequence continues at coordinate 12,567 of JANPIF010000010.1, read as the reverse complement.
GAGGACTTAGCTCACGGATGAATCAGATTTAAAAGGATTTTTTTTTCGCTTATAGAGAAGTTGATTAAAGGTTAATGGCTGACGAGCGGCGGGATAGAAGTGGATATCCTTTTTTGCTGCCCCTGCCTTTGCCGGCAGGCAGGTTTGGGCAAAAAAGATAGTAACGGATAGCCCGGACAATCTTTGAAATAAATTCCTTTGCCCACCGCCAAAATCTTCCTGTTTTATAATCTTTATATTTGCAGCCACAAAAACTCTTTATGTTTAACAAACGAACCAAAATAAAACAATTGCTGGAAGGCGATAAAGCTAATTTTGAAACAACGGTAATGGGCTGGGTACGCACCTTTCGCAATAACCAGTTTATAGCTTTAAACGATGGCAGCACCAATAATAATTTACAAATTGTAGCTACCCTTGGCTTGCTGGATGATGCAACTATGAAACGCATTACCACAGGGGCTTGTATAAAAGCAACCGGCGAAATAATAGAATCGTTGGGTAAGGGACAAAGGGTAGAACTAAAAGCAACATCTATTGAAATATTGGGGGACAGCGATGCGGAGAAATTTCCATTACAACCTAAAAAACACAGTCTGGAGTTTTTGCGGGAGATAGCTCACTTGCGTATGCGCACCAATACTTTTGGCGCCATATTTAGAGTAAGACATTCGCTCGCTTATGCCGTACATAAATTTTACAACGATCGTGGTTTTGTATATATGCACACGCCCATTATTACAGGCAGTGATGCAGAGGGCGCCGGCGAAATGTTTAAAGTAACTACGCTGCCGCTTGATGGAACAGCACCAAAAAACGATGATGGTTCTATAAATTATAAAGAAGATTTTTTTGGCAAAAGCACCAACCTTACGGTGAGCGGACAATTGGAGGGTGAATTGGCAGCCATGTCGTTTAGCGATATTTATACATTCGGACCAACGTTTCGTGCGGAGAACAGTAACACTACCCGCCACCTTGCAGAGTTCTGGATGATAGAGCCGGAAGTTGCTTTTAACGACCTGGAAGATAATATGAACCTTGCGGAAGACTTTATAAAATACATTATAAAGTATGCAATGGATAATAATGCAGATGATCTCGCTTTTCTTGCGCAGCGTTTGGAGGAAGAAGAAAAACAAAAACCACAAAATGAACGCAGTGAAATGGGCTTGCTGGACAAATTGAAATTTGTGGTGGACAATGATTTTGAAAGATTGACTTACACAGAAGCCATTGAAATTTTACGGGAGAGCAACCATAATAAGAAGAAGAAGTTTCAATATTTAATTGAAGGCTGGGGAACAGATTTGCAAAGCGAGCATGAGCGCTACCTTGTAGAAAAGCATTTTAAAAAGCCGGTTATTCTTACGGATTATCCAAAAGAAATAAAATCGTTTTACATGCGCCAAAACGATGATGGAAAAACAGTAGCGGCTATGGATATTTTGGCACCGGGTATTGGTGAAATTGTTGGAGGCTCACAAAGAGAAGAAAGACTTGACAAATTATTGCAGCGCATGGAAGAAATGCATATACCTGTGGAGGAGATGAATTTTTATTTGGATACCCGTCGTTTTGGAAGCTGCCCTCATGCAGGCTTTGGGCTTGGCTTTGAGCGGTTGGTTTTATTTGTAACAGGCATGACGAATATTAGAGATGTAATTCCTTTTCCGAGGTATCCGAAGAGTGCGGCGTTTTAAGATTGTTATATTTTTTTATTGATAAATTGTTTGAGAGAGTAAGTGTAAGCTTACTCTTTTTTTATATGATTATATTCTATATTACAGGATGCAATCACTGGAGGAACAAAATTTAAAAAGCAAACAATTTGGAGGATTAGATTTTTTAAGAACAATTGCTATTTGCTGGGTTTTTATGTTTCATTATAGTGGTGGAGATTTTTACATTTGGTTTAATAAGGTAGTAAGTTTTGGCTGGACAGGTGTTGATTTGTTTTTTGTTTTGAGTGGCTATTTAATAGCACAACAATTATTTAAAGAAGCCTGTGCTAACAATACCGTCTCTATTAAAAAGTTTTATGTAAAAAGATTTTTGAGAATTTTTCCTGCTTACTTTTTTGTGCTCTTTCTCTATTTCTGTATTCCAATTTTTCGAGAAAGACCTGTTCTATCACCACTTTGGAAATATTTAACTTTCACTCAAAACATTGGATTAAATCCCAGAGATACAAATGCATTTACACATGCGTGGTCATTATGTATTGAAGAACAATTTTACATTGTTTTTCCCTTTGTCGTTTTATTGCTTTCCTATTTTAAAGCCCAGAAGAAAATATTTTATATTATTGGCGCTTTATTTTTATTTACTTGCTTAATAAGGTTGTATTTATGGAATAACAATTTAGACCCTATAAAATATCCTAAAGGGGATGAAGGAAATTTTTGGGTAACGTGGATTTATTATCCTACCTATTCAAGACTTGACGGCCTTTTAACAGGAATAACTATTGCTGCAATATTTGAATATTTGCCGAACCTTAGGGATAGGCTTCTAAAATTGGGGAATTTCATTTTGGTAATTGGAATTACCATTTTAATGGGTGCATATTTTTTATGCATGAATAGAGTATCTTATAATGCAAATGTTTTTGGTTTTCCTGCTGTCGCTATAGGTTATGGTTTTTGTGTGTTGGCAGCTTTATGCCCCAATAGCTTATTATACAAAATAAATTTTTCTTTTTTTAAAACTATGGCCATCTTATCTTATGCTGTTTATTTATGTCACAAAGCCATTTGTAAATTATGTCATATTTATTTTAGTAAGCATGGTGTTGATGATGAAGGAAATTTAATGCTACTAATTTGCATTGTTGCTACATTGCTTGCAGCTTTAATTATTAGATTTTTAGTTGAAAAACCTTTTTTAAAATTAAGAGACAAAATTCTTTTAAAACATTAATTTGAGTAAAATTTACTTACATGCTTACATACCAAGATACCATCGTTCTTCAAAATATTGACAGAGATACTGCCCTTGCTTTAAGTTATGAAGCCTTTACAACATTGGGTTATACCGGCGCATTTGTAAATGGAGATAGCATACTTGCCTTCACACAAAAAAAATGGAAGCAAATAGGTGAACAAGTATTTGTAGAATATAATGAAGGTAATTTGATTGTAACAAGCTCCATGATAAATGGAGAAATAATAAATCTCAAAAAAAAGAACAGAAAAAATGTAGCAGATTTTATGCAAGCTTTTAATACCGCTAGCCAACAGGGAACCCCAGAAAATATAGAAGATAAAAAAGCAGCCCTCATTTTATTAAAACAAGAAAATGAAAAAGAAGAAGTAGTTGCGCTGCAAGAAGCTGAAGAAATAAACAAAGCAATGAACCTTGCCGGCAGTAATCTTTATATTACTTATGCTATTATGGCTATAAATATTATCGTATTTGGACTAATGGCTTTTGACGGTGCCGGCATATTTGAACCCAATGGGTTGGTACATCTAAAATGGGGCAGCAATTATTCACCACTTACACTTAGTGGAGATTGGTGGCGACTTTTAACCTGCACCTTTATTCATTTCGGCATTATACACCTTGCCATGAATATGTATTGCCTATACACAATAGGTGTTTATTTAGAACCAATGTTGGGCAAAATAAAATATACGGCTGCGTATTTATGTACAGGTATTTTGGCAAGTATTGTAAGCCTTTGGTGGCATACCGCACCGGCCAATTCTGCTGGAGCATCCGGTGCTGTATTTGGTATGTACGGTTTATTTTTAGCATTGCTTACAACAGATTTAATTCCAAAATCAGTTCGTGCATCCTTACTGCAAAGCATCGGTATTTTTATAGTATTTAACCTTATCTATGGTATGAAGGGTGGTGTAGATAATTCCGCACATGTTGGTGGACTTGTAAGCGGTTTTGCAATTGGATATTTATATGTATTAAGTATTCGCAAAGAAAGAAAAGGATTGAAAGCAGCATGGGTATTACCTCTCGTAATATTAGGTACTGTTGGTGGGTCTTATTTATATTTAAGTGAGCATACAGCTTCTGACACTGAACGAACCAAAATATTATCAGAACTTAAAGAAAGTGCTTATGCTGATAATGATAAGTTTGATGAGAGTTATAATAAATTTATCGAGCATCAAACAAAAGCTATTCAAACATTAGAATCAACAGATTTTTCGCCTAATGTTCAGGGAATAAAAAAACTGAATGACATTGCTTTGCCTGAATGGGATAAAGCAATAACACTTGTAATGCAAATGAAACAAATGAATGTAAGTGATGCAAAACATAAAAAAGCCGATGCTGTACTTACTTATATCAATCTGAGAAAAGAAGAGGTAAATATGTTCATTAATATTTTAAATAATGAAGCAGGTGCATCTGAAAAGCTGATAGAAATAAGAAAACAGATAGACGAAACAGTTGGTAAAATAAACGGTTAGTTTTTTGTACTATCTTTTATATTACATCAGTATTAATTTTTACCATGAAGCCATTAAAATACTTAGATTATATTCTGAATCCGCTGGATCTTTTACGTACAAAAAAAGTGTTGCATGTAAACCCTACTGCCGCACCTGTAAGAAAAGAACCTGACGAATCTGTAATTACCGTTTTTGAATATGATAAAGAAAAAATGACTTGTCATACTTTAAAAAAAGCAGCAGATGCTTTTCCATTTTTACATTCTCCTTCTATTACCTGGATAAATATTGATGGTTTGCGCAAAGATGATGTTGAAAATATTTGTGAACATTTTGGTATTCATCCACTCATTGCAGAAGATATTTTAAGCATTGGGCAGCGCCCAAAAACAGATGAAATAGATGGGTTAATGTTTTGTTTATTGAACATGCTTTCATTTAATGAAAAAATATCCGGTGTAGAAACGGAACAACTTAGTATTATACTTGGTAAAAATTTTGTGATCACTTTTCAGGAAGATCCGTTTAAAGATCCATTTGGTCCCTTACGTGAAAAATTAAAAATAGCCGGCAGTAAAGTGCGCCAAAATAATGCTGATTTTCTGTTTTATACTTTGCTGGATTATATAGTGGATTATTATTTTATTGTGATGGAAAAAATGGGAGAAAAGATTGAGATATTGGAAGAAGATATCATTAAAAATTCCAACAATAGAAGTCTGGTAAAAATAAATATGATTCGCAAAGAAATGATTTTGCTTAAGCGAAGTATTGCCCCGGTAAGAGAATTAATAAGCGGTATTATGCGCAGCGAAAGTGAACTGATTGAAATAAAAACCGAGAAATATTTTAAGGATGTATACGATCATATTATACAGGCAAATGATTTGTCAGAAAACTATCGAGATATGATGATGAACTTGCAAGACCTTTATTTGAGCAATGTAAACCTGCGCATGAATGAAGTAATGAAAGTGATGGCAGTGGTAACATGTTTGCTTGCACCAGCAACGGTTATAGGTGGTATTTTTGGAATGAACTTCGATATAATTCCACTTTTGCATAACAAGTGGGGCTTTTTTATATCAGTAGGTATAATGATTTTTGTGCCGTTGCTTATGATAAGGTCGTTTAGGAAAAGGGGGTGGTTTTGAGCCCTAAAGCCCCAGGAAAACAGCCCCTCCTAACCTCCCCGGAGGAGAAGGACTACCGCAAGAAAGATTGACGTTGTATTACACGACCAATCCAATTGCTTCATGTATAATAAATTCTTTTTGTGAAAAATAAAAATTCGAGATTTTCTCAGCTTTAATCTCGTCCGTGTCCTTCCCCTCCGGGGAGGATAGGAGGGGCTTGGGCTAGAGGGGTTGTGCTACTTTCTTCTTATACACGGGCACCGTACTGCAAGGCTCACCATACATAATACTTTTTGCTACAGGCCTAAGTTTTTGTGTAATGGCAATGTAGGCTGCTTCTGCTATGGGTAATTCTCCACAACCTTTTATTACTACCCTTGCTTCATTAAAACTTTCAGTTTCTATTTTTTCAATATGGCGCAGCAAAATAGTTTCTTTTGCAAATGCTTCCGTACCAAAAATTATTTCTTTAGCCACCGGTTGCAATAAACTTGTTACAAGCATATAAGCCCACATGGGTATTACTGCATCAGCACTGCAGGTAAGGGCTACTATTTTATTTTCATAAATAGAGGTATCAAAAGTTTTAAGCACCTCTCTAAAATCTTTTTCTTTTAATATTAATCCCATAAAAAGATGGTCCTTCATATCAAATACCGCTACCGTTTCTTTAGGGTAATAATCTTCCAGGTTTAAAGTGATGATACCGCTTTCAGCCACTTTATTTACAAATATTTCTGCCATGTTGCAAAATTAAATTATTTATTCAAGTAAGTGATAGTCTCTATTTATGCCGTAAAGAATTTAACATACAAAATGCTTTTAAAAAGGCATTATAATTGTTAGTTTATTATACCTTAATACATTTAACCATGAAAAAAATACTGTTCGCTGCCATTATATTTGCCTCTTGCAAAACAACAAAAATGGATAATAATTGTGTGGGTGCTGTAAAGCCAGATTGTATGTGCACCATGATTTATAAGCCTGTTTGTGGATGCGACGGTAAAACATACAGCAATGCTTGTATGGCAAACTGTGCAGGTGTAAAAACTTTTACTGAAGGAGAGTGCAATAAATAAATAAAACCTTGAATACTTTAAAGAAATATTTAGCAAACAAAAAAGTTGATTATTGGATATTCTTTATCGCCATATTTACTTTTATTTTTTGGTTGGTCAGTAAAAACATAAATGTTTATAAATATGCCGTTATCGGTGGCATATTTGAATTACTATGGTTAGCAATGGTGCTAGCTGTTATTGTAATTCCGCTTATTAGTCTGGCTAAAATAATTACTCAGCCAATATCAATAAAATCATTGGCCATTTATAGTTTGTTTATTTCTATTGGTACTATACTGGTTTTAAAATTACCATAAAGAGGTTTCCTATTAATTTTACTTCAGTTGAAATAGTATTGCTAAAAGCATTCACAGTTCAACTTCAGATAAAATGAAAACGCCCTATCGGTAAAACGATAGGGCGTTTTGAAAATAATATATAATAATTACATTCTGCTGTCTATTTCTTTAGATAATCTTTCAAAAATATCATCAATGCTTCCCTCGCCGGCCACCATTACCACTTTATCTGTTTGGCGATAATAATCTGCTACGGCTTCTGTTTTATTCTTATACTCTGATACACGTGCTGCAATAATATCATGGTTCATATCATCGCTTCTACCACTGGTTTCGCCACGCTTCAATATTCTTTTTATCAATTCCTCTTCACTTACATCTAACGCCAGCATTACTTTAATAGGTTCTTTTTTAAAATCTAATAATTTATCCAAAGATTCTGCCTGAGCTGCAGTACGGGGGAAACCATCAAATAAAAAACCTTCTGCTTGTGGGTTTTCTTCCAAGGCTGTGCTTATCATACCTACCACCACTTCATCTGGTACAAGTTGCCCTTTATCCATCAATTTTTTTGCTTCTAAACCCAAAGCGGTTTGTTGAGCTATCTGGGATCTTAATAAATCTCCTGTACTTAAATGTACAAGATTATATTTTTCAATTATTTTTTCACTTTGCGTACCTTTTCCACTACCTGGAGGACCAAAAAGTATTAAATTAAACATAAGCCTTCTTATAAATTGGGTTCGAGTAAAGATAAGGTAAAAATATTTTTTAATGCGAAGGATGAAATCTCTAATGAATTATTTTTTAAACACACCAATGGTCTTTAAATGGTATTGCTAATGTTTTAATATTTGCATTTATTTTTTGTATACCATGGATTGAATGGTTCTATATAATAACCATTTTTGATTTTCTTTCTTTGTAGTTTTTTATTTTTAATAACGTACAATGTATAACCCTTGTATTTTAATAACTTAGGACAAAGGTTTTCATTTTGTTCATATTCAAAAATGTAACCCACTCTATTGTTTGTTTGTAAGATTCGTTCAGAAGTATAGTCTCTTGATTGTATTAAAGAGTCTCCTTTTTTAATTGTGATTGTATCGTAAACTACTTTGGGGGTAAATATTAATTTTTTTCTTTTTAATGCCCATGTTCCTTTTAACCATCCTCTGTAAGTGTCAACAGCATAAAGAAAGGAAAAAGTTGAATCGGCATTAAGCGTTATTTGACTATCCTCTCTTCCGTAGCACCCAATAATAGAATTTTGTCCTACTGCTGATTGATATGAAACAATCAATCCAATATAAATTAGTAAGGCTTTCATAAAATTTCGTACAACATGTCACTAATGATTTAACTAAACAAATACTCCACATCTGATTTACTCAACGCCTTCACAAAATTTGCATCATCAGCAATCAATTCTTTGGCAAGTATTTTTTTACGCTCCTGCAATTGCAAAATTTTATCTTCAATAGTATCTATACAAATCATGCGATAAGCAAAAATATTTTTGGTTTGCCCTATACGGTGCGTACGGTCAATGGCCTGTTGCTCTACCGCAGGGTTCCACCATGGGTCAACTATATAAACATAATCTGCAGCAGTAAGATTAAGCCCCACACCACCGGCTTTCAATGAAATTAAAAACACACGGCATTCATCATTATTTTGAAAATTCTGTATGGCTTTTTCTCTGTCAGGTGCTGATGTACTTCCGTCAAAATATTCAAACGGAATATTATTTTCAATTAATTTTTGTTTGATGAGCGCCAACATTCCTAAAAACTGAGAAAATATAAGCGCTTTGTGGTCGCCAATGTTCTCCATAATTTCTCTGGTAAGTTCATCCAGTTTTATAGAGTGATTTGGAAATTTATCTTCTTCGTTTAGTATTGCCGGGCTATCGCATATCTGCCTCAGTTTCATTAAGCCCTGTAAAATGGTAAGCTGCGATTTTTGTATTCCCTGCTCTTCAATTGTTCCCAAAATTTTATCCCTGTAACTGTTACGATAAGCATCATAAATTTTACGTTGCTCTTTTTCCATTTCACAAAAAAGTATCTGCTCTGTTTTTTCAGGAAGATCTTTTGCCACCTGTTCTTTTGTGCGACGAAGAATAAATGGATACAACAACTTACGTAAATGTTCTTTTTGTTCCTGCTCTCCAAATTTATCTATCGGGTTTGCAAATTCGTTTCTAAAAAACTCCATGCTACCCAACAAGCCTGGGTTTAAAAAATTCATTTGCGCATAAATATCAAATGTATTGTTTTGCAAAGGTGTACCACTCATGCAAACACGGTTGGTTGCATTTAATAAAGAGGCTGCTTTAGTAACTTTTGATGATGGGTTTTTTATAGCCTGGCTTTCATCCAGTACCACATAATCGAAATGTAATTTTAAAAACACCTGTATATCGCTGCGCAAAGTACCATAAGTAGTAATGATAATATTAGCGGCTTTTAATTCTTCAATATTGCGTGTACGGGTACTTCCATGGTGTACGTGTGCAACAAGCGTTGGTGTAAACTTTTTTATTTCGTTTTGCCAGTTATAAATGAGGGTGGTAGGGCATACAACTATTGCAAGAAGTCCATCATTTGTTTTTTTATAATGGTCGAGCATGGTTAGCGCCTGCACGGTTTTACCAAGTCCCATATCATCTGCTAATATTCCACCCCAGCCCACATCATTTAAATAACTAAGCCATCTGTAGCCCGCTAATTGGTACGGTCGTAAAATTGGCTCAAGTTGAGAAGGTGGCTCAATTTCAGGAATGTTTTTATACTCACGTAATCGCTCATATTTTTCATCCAACGCAAAACTCATTTCTTCTTCATTGCGGTTTTCATACAGATCATCTATCACACTCATATGGTATTTACTTAAGCGAAGTTTATCGCTTCTACCATCACCTACTTTAAACAACAATGAATATTTTTTAAGCCATTCATCAGGCAATATTCCTAAAGTACCGTCTCCCAATTGTACAAAAGAGCGCTTATCTGCCAATGCTCTTTTTATATCTGCAATGCCTACACGCTGCTCGCCAAATTCTATTTCTACTTTTGCATCAAACCAATCTTGCCCACTGCTTACATGTATATTGGTATTGGGGCGTGCAGTGTTAAACCTGAAATTTTTCAATGCTTCAAAGCCATACACCGGCACTTTCATTTCCTTCATAGCATCTACAAAAAGAAAGAACCAATTATTGCGCAACACATCTGCACCTTTAAGTACAAGGCTGCCAGTTTCTTGCTTTGTAATAAAGCCGGAGTGCAGGCTTTCCATCTTTGCCATAAATGCATCTTCTGCATCTTTGTTACGGTAAATCTGTAATATTTTATCGCCATCAGGTATTATCAGTACTTCTTTATCGCCTGCTTTTGTTTCAAAGCCTTTGTAAGAAAATACCGGTTGAAAAACCAAATATTCACCTCGTTCCTGCAACATTAATTTAATATCCGGCGTACTTACTTTTACTTCTTTCACCAGACTTTTATCAAACTCCACTTCATACTCCTTCGTTAATGGAAGAATAATATTTTCCATTTTATCTGCCCAGTTACTTTTGCTTAATGCGATATTTCCTTCTCTGATAAATTTATCAGCCTGCATTACATCTTCTGTTTTTTGCCAAGTGTACATTACATCTTCATATAAAAAAACCAGACTATTGCCAGATTTGTTTTCGGTAAATGCAACGGGGTCGCCGGCAATTTTTACCATGCATGAAATTTCGAACTGACTCTTTTTTGCAGCAACTTTAAAAACCGGTGCTAAAAATTCATCTCTCAATTCTGTTTCTTTTAAATTGGCTGTTGTAAATTTTTTGCCTGCCGGTAAAATATAAACAAAAGGATTGTTGCTTTGGTCGTCAAATATTTTTCTAAGTTTTGGGTGAAGATACTCAGTGATGAGTTGTTTGGTTTCTTCCGGCAAATCATCTCCATCTGTATGAATAATATTTTCCCATATTCCGCTAAAAGGAGAATTACGGTTTAAGTATTTATTTATTTCGTTCTCCTGCAGTTTTCGCACCTGTTGAAAAAGCGATTTATCATCTTCAGAAAAATCAGAGGTATCTACAAATTTTGTTAGGTCTATGGCTTCCGTTTTGCCAAGGTATTTCTTACTGTCTTCATCTGGCTCGCCCTGTATAGCATCTACCGTGAAGCCCGGGTAATTTTTTGCATTAAAATTAAATACCAAACCGAGGCGCATTCTTTTTTGTACATCTGTGGTTACTTCGGCCACAGGCACATTTGCTATTGGTACAAATGCAGGTGCTGCTCTGTATGATGGAACATTGGTAGGCGTGGCTGCTACTACTCTTTTAATAGAGGTATCTAAAACTTTTAAAAATGGCTTGCTGTCTTTATAAGTAAATTCAAATTTTCCTGTTAAATCATCCGTTAACTTATAGCCGTAAATCTGTAACAGTTTGTTTTTTTCTTTATCCCAGTTGCGAATGCTTTCAAAATAATCTGCCCCATAATTGTGCAACAATTGTACAAATAACAAAACCTTGTGCTCACACAATGGGTGCATAGCTTCGCTACACATACAAGAGGTATCAAAATTTCGCTCATCATTTTTTTGTATAACAAGTGGGAATTTTTCGCCATTTATTTTAAGCTCAGCCTCTACTCTTTCATCTGCCGCTTTTAAAATGGTGGCTGTATGATTTTGCATTAATTCTTCTGCCTCATGAAAAATAGACGGAGATGAAAGCATCTTTATCATTTTAAGATCGATGTTTTTCATTTTGGCCACAGAATGCATTTGGTTATACTGTATGGCACTGCTGTGTAGCAAATTTTTATCTACCATATCCTGCAAACGCAATAAGCCTGCTGCTTCGTGGCGACAAATATCTCCAATATTGTAAGGGCAACTGCACCTAAGATTCATTGCTTTTGCATCGCTGTATTTTTCAATATACACTTTGTAAAATGTGCTGTACACATCGTCTTTAACCCTAAAAACAATATTGCTCATGAGTTCATCATGCTCCACCAGCTCTACAAAGCCGAGTGATTGAATTTTTTTGCCACGGCGAATTACATCGTCGGTACCATTGTTGTAAACGTGTTTAATAAGATGTGGTAATGCCAAAAGAAACAAAATTTATGTAAGCTGAAAGTTAATTGCGATGGCTATTTAGCAAAATTTGTAAGCTATTTACCGAACGCATTATGCAAGGTACGTAGGTAAAGCTCCACCACAAAGTAAAAAAGGTTAAGTATGTATTAAAGAATTCAATATATAATAAAATGAAATCATTTAAATATTGAGGCATAACATTTGTAAAGAAAAATCAGATATGAAAAACATTTTTACTACCATTATAATTACGGCTGTTTTATTTGCTTGTAATCAGAATACATCCACAAATAAAGAAACAGAAAAATCAGAGAAATCGGAAAAATCGGAACTTGAAAAAAAAGTTACCAAGCGAAATTATAATATAACGCCTGCAAATGCCTACAACGATATTTTTCTAGATAGTTCAGCAATGGAAAAATTTATTGTAGATACAAAACAAAACGATAGTGTTACTCGCCGTATGCGTAGTTTTTACAATGCCCGTAATTATCAATACGCATGGTTCGCTTCTGATGGATTAACAGAA
>JANPIF010000009.1:0-4735 GCA_031424845.1 Ferruginibacter sp. | reverse complement strand
TTCAGGAATACCGCAAAGTCCAAAACCACCAAGCATGAGTGTTTGCCCATCCTTAATATCCCTTATAGCATCATCGGCATCAATACTTAATTTGTTCATCGTCAGTTTTTAAAATATTTTTTATTCTTTCATTATCCCTTGCCCGCCCATTTCGTACAACAATTGTATCTAATAATTTTTTAAGTAATTCGTCATGCTTTAAATAGTAATCATAACTTTTGTAAAATGTTTTTTTATCAATCTTATATTTCGAAAAAATCTTTTCCTGCAATTTCAAGTTTTCAATGGTGAGGTCTTTGGATGAATCTTTAGCAATAAATTCTTGTGTAAAAGCATCGGCTCTTGTTTGTTCCCATAATATTTTTTCCATCTTATCAAAAGATAAAATGCCATTGGGTAATTTATTTTTGTTGCAGGATAGCAACAAAATAAAAAAAGAAATGCAGCAACTAAATCTCATTATTTTAAAACTTCTTTGTAACTGTTTGCATTGGTTAAATCTAAGCGGGAAAGTAGTTCAGCAGCTTTTGCTTTATCCTGTGGAATAGCCTTGGAAAAAATTCTAATCAATTCATTTGATTTTCCTTGAAAGAAGAATTGATTGATCATGGTATTGGGATTTTCGTTATTAAAAACACCCAATAAATTGAGCGCATTTAAAATTTCACTTCTTCCTGCACTTTCATCTTCGTAAAATTTATCAAGACCGAGTCTATAATAATTATAATATACATCGTTCATTACTGCATAACGTGTGTTCAGCATATTGTCTACAAGCCAGTATCTGTTTCTTATTCCATCAAATGCTTTCCAACCTTTTATTCCTCTCCCATCAGGTGCATTATTTACGATATTTTGCGCTTTTAAAAAAGATGCTTCCCCCCCACGAATCCCAAATGATTGATTATCGAATGCTATAATCATATTAGCATAGTAGGCAAAAATTGCAGTAAGATTAGATACTTGAGCATCAGAACCAGTGACTCTATTATCATTAAATTCTAATTGTTGAAACTCAACATATTTAAAATTTACATCATCGTCTTTAAAACTTATTATAGGTGAAAGGTATGAGGTATTGAATACTGGTCTCGCAGCCTGTATAGTAAGAGAACCGCTGTAAACATTCGCTTCTTCAGTTGATTGTACATTTAAAAAAAAGGTACAATCAATTTTTTCATTTTGAGCATAGGCATCTTTGGTCCATTTTCTTGTATTTAAAAAATTATTTAGGGCTGTTTGCAGGGTTTGAAAAGCACTTCTGTTTACGTTATTAGTTACCTGAGATGCAGAAACAGTAACCCTTGCATTTAACTCTTGTGCATTTGCCACAAGCACAGAAAAAAAAGAAATTATAATGAAAAATGTTTTAGTCATGCTGTTTTTTTAAAATGGTATTTATTATATCTGTGGCTACATTTACTTTACTTTTCATTTCGAAAGATGTCTCAAGTCCATCCTTATCAAAAATAGTTATTTTGTTGGTATCATAACTAAAACCTGCTCCCTTATCGTTTAATGAATTCAGAATAATATAGTCTGCGTTTTTGCTTTGCAATTTTTGTAATGCATTTTCTTTCTCATTATTTGTTTCCAATGCAAATCCAACTAAAATTTGTTTAGAAGTTTTTAAATTCCCTAATTTTTTTAAAATATCTTCTGTCTTCTTTAATTCAATTGTAAAAACGTTCTCACTTTTTTTAATTTTTTTATCAGCTACGAATACAGGTGAATAATCTGCCACTGCAGCGCACATAAAAATAATATTCTTATTCAAAAAATTATTAAGACAGGCGTCATACATCTCTGCAGCCGTTTTAACATGGGTAATTAAAACGTTTTGAGGCAATAATTCATTTGTAGGTCCAAGCACAAGTTGTACATCTGCTCCTCTCTTCACACATTCATTTGCAAGCGCAATACCCATTTTTCCTGTACTGTGGTTACTTATATATCTTACCGGGTCTAATGGTTCTTGAGTTGGCCCTGCAGAAATTAATATTTGCTTTCCTGATAAATCATTTTTTGTTTCCAAAAATGATTTTAAATACAATAATAAATCTTCAGGTTCTGCCATTCTACCCTCACCATATAAACCACTGGCAAGTTCACCATTGCTTACAGGTACAATTTTGTTACCGAAACTCTCCAATGTATTCAGATTTTTTTTAGTAGCAGCATGCAGCCACATATCTTCATCCATTGCAGGAGCTATTATGATGGGACATGTTGCAGACAAATATACAGCCTGTAAAAGGTTATCGCAAATACCATTCGCCATTTTTGCTATAGTATTGCAACTGGCAGGAGCTATCAACATAGCATCTGCCCATCTACCAAGTTTAACATGATTGGCCCAGGTATCTTCTTCAAAAAGATTTGTGAGTACTTTATTTTTTGAAAGTGTTGAAAGTGTAAGCGCTGGTATAAAAGCTTCTGCAGCTTTAGTCATGATCACTTTTATTTCAGCATCTTCCTTCACAAGTAATCTTACTAGTGTTGCAATTTTATATGCTGCAATGCTTCCGGTAACTCCTATTAGAATTTTTTTGGCTTTCAACATAAATAAAAACGACGGCTTAAAACCGTCGTTAAAATTATTAATTATTAATTAAAAGATACTTGAAATATCAAAACGTTAACTAAAGAGATCCTCATCGTTTTTACGAAAATAAACCTTATCCTCTAAAAACTCAGTAGTAGCCAATAATGCTGCATTTGGCATACGCTCATATGCACGAGAAATTTCAATTTGCTCTTTGTTTTCATGCACTTCTTCTAAACTGTCTGTATGACTTGCAAATTCTTCTAGTTTACTGTGCAATTCTTCCTTTACAGTTATATTAATTTGATTGGCTCTTTTAGCCATGATAGCTATAGATTCATAGAGATTACCAGTTTTATCTTTCATGTCAGATAATTTTTTTGGTTCTACACTGCTGCTCGTGTTAGAGCTTAGCTGACGACGGAGTTTGCTCATTGGTTAGTTCTTTTATATTTTTTTTACTTAAAATGCTATAGTCTTCTGCTTGCTTTAGTAGTTTGCTTTCAGGATATCTGTCTGCAAAATCCAAATATTCAGTGGATACCTTTTCAAATCGTTCAACTTGTTTTTCGGGCACGCTTAATTTTGCAAAACGATAGTATGACTTAACAACCATTAATTTGTACTCATCTCCTTTTGCTGATTCTGGATAGTTATTTAACAAATTATCAAAAGCTATTCCTGAAGATCTAAATTGTCCAAGATTAAAATATAATTGGGCTGCTCTTGCTTCTTTAATTTCTAATTTTGCAC
Source organism: Ferruginibacter sp. (assembly GCA_031424845.1). GTDB lineage: Bacteria > Bacteroidota > Bacteroidia > Chitinophagales > Chitinophagaceae > Ferruginibacter. The sequence continues at coordinate 1,437 of JANPIF010000009.1, read as the reverse complement.
GACCTTCATCTATTATAGCGGTTGCATCTTTTATACGTGGGGAACCTGGGTGAGTATTTATAAAAGTCTGCATCATATTCATAGACTTCAATGTATTCACCTGCTCTAATTCAATTTTAGGACTTTGCTTAAAAAAACAATAAGCTCTTGCATAATCCACCTCCTCTGCCCGAGGACTATTAGGAAAAACTTCTAGAAACCCTTTAAAAAGATTTTCTGCATCTCTGTATTGTTTTTGATAATAAAAACAATAGGCCCACTTATAATATAAATCTTCAAATTTATCTGTTCCCTTCATTGCAGGAAAAAGTTCTTCATACAACATTTGTGCATTTCTATACTTTTTCTTTGCGTAATATTCATCAGCCTTACTCAACTTGTAAGTTGTATCGTTGCTTTTCTGAATTTTACTGAATTTACTACAAGAAAATAATCCAATAATTAACCCAACTACAATAATGATTTTAGAAATTGACCTCATAAAGATTTGCAAAATTAGCTTTTTTTTTTCAAAAATGATGCATTAATCTTTAAGCACCAAACTTATTAAGTTAATGATTTTGTAAACATCCATTAATTAAAAACCCTTCCATAAATGGAAGGGTTCTTAAATTGTATAAGCTTAAAACTTAATTAGATTTAATATCTACAGTATTTTTGTTAGCACCATCACTTACTTCACAGTTAGTAGAGATACGATCTGCACTGATACCTTCTCTTTCAACAAGGTACATTTTAATTGCTTCGTTTCTTTTGTTACAAACCGCTTGAGCAGCTTTAGATGCTTCAGGATAACCTGTTACACTAATATTACAAGTTGGGTTAGCTTTCATTTTTGAAGCTACAGATGCAAGCATTGCTCTTGTATCGTTGCTTAAAGTTTGAACATTACCTTTAAACATTAGGCTTGGGTAATCGCTTGGACAAGCTGTTCCTGTACCGGGACTTGCAACTATTTTGCAACATTCAGGATCTGGACATTTACCAACACCGTCAGCATTTACTGGTTGACACTCTGTAGGAGTAATCAATTGTTTGTCTTTGCAATCAGGTACACCATCACCGTCGGTATCTTTCGTTACACCGTGAGTATCAACAGGACAACCTGCAGGAGTATTAGGCTCACGATCCAATTGATCAAGAACACCGTCACCATCAGCATCTTCGAAAGAAGGCTTAGGTAATTTCATATGCTTTGGAGTGTTAAGCTCGCTGTATGCATAATCCAATGGATTCAACCAATATAATGGCTCAACTGATTTACCACCAAGATTAAAATTTAATCTAACTGAAGCATAGTTGTAAGAATCAAAATCACGTGTTTCAGCTGGATCAGTATCGGGTTGCTCTTGCCATGTTTGGCCATCAAGGAAATCTGTTTTAACAAATGTAAAACGATCTTCAATAGCTAAATTGATTCTTTTTCCAAGCTTGAAT
>JANPIF010000008.1:0-10247 GCA_031424845.1 Ferruginibacter sp. | reverse complement strand
GCCAAATTCAGGTGCGTTTACCGGCCCGTTGGGGCTAAACTCCATCCTCAATGCATTCATGCAACCCACTCTTGGTAGTGCCGCTTTAAAAAGATCTGGGCGTTCAGTTATCGCTCTGCCTATTAAAATTCCACCGGCGCTTGTACCGGTTCCCGCCATTCTATCGCTAGATGTGTATTTGTTTTTTACCAGGTAATCGCCGCAGGCAATAAAATCTTTCCATGTATTGGGCTTAGTAGTTTTAAAACCTGCCAAATGCCAGTCTTCTCCTTTTTCGCCACCGCCACGTATGTGTGCAAAAGCAAGTACAACTCCCCGTTTTAATAAAGAGGCATTTGCAAAACTAAAGTAAGGCTGTGTAGAACTTCCGTAAGATCCATAACCATCTAGATAACAAATATTACTTCCATCTTTTATAAATAAATTTTTATCATACACAATACTCAAAGGCACTTTTACTCCATCGTGAGATACAATTTCAATTTCTTCTGATGCAAGATTTTCCATACCGGTAAAACCAACCTCTGTATAAAAAATACTTTTGCCAAAACTGTTAGTGGCTAAATTAAAAGCATAGCGGTTAAAAGGATTTGTCCAAGATGTATTTGCTACTAAACAATCATCTGATTTTTCATTCCAAGAGCTTAGATAATTAATTCCTTTTAATGGAACATTTATCGAAGATATTTTTCCACTAGCCAAATCTATTTTTGTATTGGCTGATACAATTCCATCTTTAATACCGCCCAATAATATGTAATTTTTTGTACGAGATAAACTTTGTATTACTTCTTTTTTGGGGCTATAAATTACCTTAGGTTTACTAATACCATTGGGTGTAATAGAATACTTAACTACATCATAATTTGAATTGTTTTTTGTACACAATACATATACATCATTGCCCACACATAATCCTTGAGTAATTTTTTCTTCCCTCTTACAAAATAATTTCCAATTTATTTTGCCTTGCAATAGTTCATTTTTATTTGCGTAATATAATTCCTGGTTATTTTCAACAGTTCCTTTACCCGCAAACATATAATTACCATTTTCAAAATAAATTATAAACGGGTATTCTTCTGGTTTTATTGATAATTCAGGATTGTTTGTATTACTTAAAATTTCAACAGCTTTGCCATTGTTATATAACATTTCCTTGGTGTTCAATGTAGCATCCATACTGTGCACATCGTTGCTTGCAGAAAGATTGTAAAAAAACTGATTATCACTCCCCGGCAACCATGTTTCTGCTCTGCCATTAATTAATGAATCATTATCCATTTTCTTGGTAGCAACATTTAGTAAATATACATTTCCTATTTCTTTGCCCGGTTCAGATAAGTTTAAAAATAATTTTTTTCCATTATCTGAAACACCCCAGCCAAACATTTCATATTTATTGTTTTGAAAAGTTTCCGGGTTAAACAATAGTACCTCATCATTGCTTCCAGTTGGTTTATAATAAATTTTTAACTTCTGTTCTTCCGGTGTTCTTTTTTCATAAAAATAACCCGCATCTTTTTTAACGATGTATCCATACTTTGTTTTACGAACTTTATCGGCTGTTTTCTGTTCTTCTATAATTTTAGAAAGTAAGGGCATTTTGTTTAATACTTCTGTGCTGTAATTGTTTTGTGCTTTAAACCATGCTTTTGTTTCCTCATTATCTAAATGTTCCAGCCAACGGTAAGGGTCGGGATAAGTTTTACCGAAAAATACATCGGCACTGTCTACTGTTTTGCTTGCGGGATAGACAAAGTTTTGTGATTGACTGTTTTGCATTAAAACGCAAAAAAGCATACATATGATGGATTGCTTTTGCATAATTAAATTTTTTATACAACAAGTTACAAAATATCTTAATGTATAGTCCAAACTTTATTATGTGGTAGCATTTAAATAGAGTTCGGTTATTTTTATCCCTCTTGTTTGGAAGTTTCCATCTTTTAAATAATAATAATTAACTATCCACGATTTATGTAGGAAAATTGCCAAAATGTAAATTGACAATTACAAATGATTTTCAATATTCGTAATATTTATATGTACTTAATTTGTTACGAGAGTTTATTATATCTTAATTTTAAGATTGAATATGTCCCTACAATATAAATGCTTAATTGCAGATGATAACCTGCTTGATCGTGATGTACTGGAAATGTATGTTTCAAAAATAGATTCATTAAAAATTGAAGCTGTTTGCAGCGATGGCTTGCTTGCCGCCGCTGCATTACAACAACAAGAAATTGATATTGTTTTCAGCGATATTGATATGCCCAATCTTACAGGAATGGAATTGTTACAAAGTTTAAAACAAGCCCCTGTTTTTGTTTTTATCAGTTCGTATGCAGAGCATGCTGCAGAAAGTTACAGTATGGATGTGATAGATTTTATTGTAAAGCCATTAACGCTTGCCCGGTTAATGAAGGCTACTAATAAAGCCATTGAATACATTGAATTAAAGAAAAATATTAAAAACAACAATGCAGATACCAGTTTGCAAAACGGTCAACAGAATGAAGATATAATTAACCCACTTAATTTTAAAGACCATTTTTACATAAAAGAAAATTATGATTATATAAAAATATCTCATGCAGATGTGTTGTATGTTGAGAGTATGGGAAACTTCAGTCGCTTACATACTATACAAAATAAAAAACATGTAACGCTGGTGAGTTTAAAAAGCATTGAGGCTTATTTAGAAAATCAAAATTTTATGCGGGTTCATAAACAATATATCATCAATCTTAAGCATATCGTTTCTTTATCAAATGGAGAAGTTGTTTTAATTGGCGGGCAAGCTGTTCCTGTAAGCATTAACCACAAAGCTCAGTTGATGGAAATTATCAATAAAAATATCTTAGCAAGATAATTATGCTGGCATAGTTATTAAAAACGTCATTCCTTTCACGTTTTTTTGAGCGCTTATTTTTCCGCCCATTTGGTGGGCAAACGTTTTACACAAAAGCAATCCCAGCCCGGTTCCTTTTTCATTAGCAGTTCCTCTTTTACTTTCTGTAGGTTGCTGGGTGTTTTTATTAAAAAGTAAAAGTTGGTTATCTTGCATTCCAGTTCCTTCATCAGTAATAGAAATAGTATAACCGATTGCAGAATTTGCTACAGCAATATTTATGCATCCATCTTTATAAGAAAATTTTACAGCGTTGCTTACGAGGTTTCTCAAAATTGCAGCCATCATGTTGCGGTCTGCATGTACGATAGTGTCTAATGGAATGTGATTACCGATAATCACTTTTTTTTGCTGTATGTGATGTTGTAATGTGTTGGAGATTTCGGTAACCAATAACGATAAATCGAAAGATTCTTTTACAGGTTTAAAACCCTGCATTTGAGAAGCAGCCCAGTTAAGCAAGTTATTCATTAAAGCAGATGTGTACGTTAAATTCTGTTTTAAATCTTTTGCATAAAGCGTAAGTTTTTCTTGTGGTATTTTTCCTTCCTCTAAAATATCTATAAATGAAATTAATGAGTTTACGGGGGCACGCATATCATGGCTCACTACACTAAATATTTTATCTTTTACATTTCCCAATTGTTCTAAAGCAGTTTTTTGCTCGCTAATTATACTATTTAAACGGGCCGTTTTTCTTTGGCTATAAAAAATAAAACCTGTAACCATTAATGCCAGAGCTATTGCAATTCCTAAAAAGAGTTTTACTTTTTCATCATAACTTATTTGTAGTTTTTGCTTTGCTATTTGTTTCCCATTTACTTCATTATCATATTTAGCCTGCATGCTGTTTTTTTGCAATAAAGATGCTTGCAGTTGCTTTTCATTTTGCAATTCTACCTGCTTTGTTAAATAGGTTAAACGTTGTAAATCTTTTTCTTTATTAGCAAGTTGAAGTTGTTGTTGCTTTAATTGTAAGTTTTGTTGTTGTTGTTTTGCAAGCAGCACTTGCTGTTGTAGTTTACCGTCAGTTAGTTGTTGTACAAGTTTATAATCATTTTCTTTAATTGAAAAATCTAACGTTAATTGTTTTCGGGTAATCTCTTTTTCTTTTTCTACATTAAAAATACTGTCCCTCATTTTAATGTGTTCTTTATAAAGAATGATAGCAGTGTCGTAGTTGCTATTTCTCTCATATAATTCACTTAATTTTTCATACGCTTTTTGTTGCACTCCCAGTAAACCTTTTTCTTTACCTATTTGTAAACTGCTTCGTAAATAATTGTAGCCTTTTTGGATATCATTACTTGAAGCATAATAATTACCTACATTAAAAAGTACGTTGGCTTCATCTTCAGGACTACTATTTTGTTTTATAATCTTTAGGGCTTTGTCATAATAAAACAAGGCTAAATTTTTATTTTCAACTTTTTCGTAAAGTGAACCCAAGTCGTTACTTATAGAACCAATTAATGAATTTTCTTTTGCTGCCTCCGCCACACTTAGTCCTTTTTCTAAATTATCTAAAGCAGCAATAAAATTTTTAGATGAAATATTTTTTCTGTTGTTTTCATTCTTTTTTAACTGATCTAAATAAATATTACCTAGGCCTTGGTAGGCAGATGAAACACCATAATTAATACCATTGCTATTTTTTTTAAACATGGCAATAGCTTTTTCAATATAATTAATGGCTTTTTCGGGCTGCCCTATATAATTATATATCACGCCAATATTCATATAGCAGCTGCTTATTTCCCCTTCATCTTTAATTGAGTTATATAAATTAACTGCCAGTTGTGTACTTTCCAATGCTTTGGGATAATCTGCTAACGAGGTATATAAAGCTCCTAAGTTTAAATACAATCCTGCAACTTGAGATGTGTTATTCGCTTTCTTACCTGCTTCTATCCCTTTTGTATAAGCCTCTATAGCTTTGGGATAATTGGAAATACCATGATAACAAAGACCAAGATTTTCATATAAAACACTTAAACTATTTGATTGTGGTAATTTGTTAGCAACTGCAATTCCTTTTAAAATATACTCTTCAAATTTTTCATTATTCTTTAAACGGAAGTACTGCCTAAATATATTGGTGAGATAAATAACTTTTTGTGAATCCTGCTTTTGATAATTGTTGTTTACAGTTAAAAGGCTATCCAGTTTCCTTTGCTGCGCAATGGTATAAATATTACAATGAATAAATAATACAAGTACAAGTAGTTTCATTTTGGTAGGGAGCACAAATTAGGGATAGATAAAGATAATTGGATTTGTTGCTTGTTTCAAAATATTAATATTTAATTTCTAAAATAATAAATATTCATTATGTATTTTTTAACGAATGTGTTTTATGTAATTAGTAGAAAAGTTGCATCAAAGTTTTAAAAACTAACATTTATGAACCATTCATTCAAAATTTTCACGCTCGCAATTTTTCTTTTCTCCGCATTTTTCTTATTATCATCAAGCTATAAACCAATCAACAAAACATTTCAACCAAAAATACAAGTAGCCATATTACTGGATGTAAGTGGCAGTATGGATGGGTTGATAGAACAGGCAAAATCGCAATTATGGAATATGGTAAATACGATGGGTAAAGCAAAATGCTCTAATGATGTATCTCCACAAATAGAAATTGCTTTGTATGAATATGGGAGAACAACCAACAATGCAAAAGAAGGTTATGTAAAAAAGATAAATGGTTTTATAAATGATTTAGATTCTCTTTCGCAAAACCTGTTTAGTTTAAAAACGAATGGCGGAGATGAATTTTGTGGACATGTTATCTACAGTTCCTTAAATGAATTGGAATGGGATGCTGCTGCTGAAAATTATAAAGTGATATTTATTGCAGGCAACGAAGATTTTTTACAGGGAGATGTGCTTTACACAAAAGCCTGTAGCCTGGCTAAACAAAAGGGCGTAATAGTAAACACTATTTATTGTGGGAATAAAATGGATGGCATTAGAGAACATTGGAACCTTGCCGGCGAATGTGGGAATGGGAGTTTTACAAATATTAATCAAGATGCAAAAACGGAGGACATACCAACACCCTATGATAGTATCATGTACAGCTTAAACGACAAATTAAACAATACTTATATTGCTTATGGTGCAAGTGGTTACATGAGTAAAGGAAAGCAGGTACAAATGGATGTTGCAAATGTAACTGTAAGTAAATCTGCCGGTATAAAAAGAATACAGGCCAAAAGCAGTAAGATTTACAGCAATGCGCAGTGGGATTTAGTAGATGCGAAAGCAAACGATAAAGAAGCCATAAAAAAAATGGACAAGAGAGCATTGCCAGATAGTTTGAAAAATAAAACTATAGCAGAGCTGGAAATAATGGTTGATGAAAAAAGTAAAGAGCGTACCAATATTCAAAAAGAAATAGCGCAGGTTACCATAAAAAGAGAGGCTTATATAAATGCAGAAAAAGTAAAAAATGCTACCACTAATAATGCTGCTCCAACACTTGAAACAGAAGTTGAAAAAATAATAAGAGCGCAGGCAAAACGCTTTAAAATGGAAATAGAATAATAAACATTGGTTAATATTACATTTCATTTTTTACACAATGAAAGTAATAACCCGCACAGTTTGGATATTATCTCTCGTAAGTTTGTTTACTGATACCGCAAGCGAAATGCTGTATCCGATTATGCCATTGTATTTAAAAAGTATTGGATTTTCCATTGTGCTTATTGGAATACTAGAAGGTGTAGCAGAAGCAATTGCGGGGTTGAGTAAGGGATATTTTGGAAAATTATCTGACAGTACAAGAAGACGTATGCCATTTGTACAATGGGGTTATGCTTTGAGTGCTTTATCCAAACCTATGATGGCATTTTTTATTGCACCATTATGGGTGTTTTTTGTAAGAACAATTGACAGACTTGGAAAAGGTTTACGAACCGGTGCAAGAGATGCAGTACTTTCTGATGAGGCAACACCTGAAACCAAAGGAAAAGTTTTTGGGTTTCACCGTTCGATGGATACTTTGGGAGCGGTACTGGGGCCGCTCATAGCTTTACTATATTTACAATGGTACCCCAAAGATTATAAAACACTTTTTTTTATTGCATTGGCACCGGGCATACTTGCTACTATATGTACATTATTGCTAAAGGATAAAAATGTACTGCCAAAAAAAACAATAACGAAAACTTCCTTTTTTTCCTTTTTAAGTTATTGGAAACAGAGTCCACACTTTTATAGGAAATTAGTTACAGGATTATTGGTCTTTACATTATTTAATAGTTCAGATATTTTTTTATTACTCCGTACAAAGGAAGCAGGGCTTAACGATACAAACGTAATAACCATCTATATTTTTTACAATTTGGTATATGCCATCTTTGCTTTTCCGCTGGGAGTGTTGGCTGATAAAATTGGGTTGAAGAAAATATTTATTGCCGGCCTTTTTGTTTTTGTTATTGTATATGCAGGAATGGCGTATGCTACTTTGCCTATACATTTTTATAGTCTGTTTTTTTTATATGGTTTGTATGCAGCCGCTACAGAAGGTGTATCCAAAGCATGGATAAGCAATATTTCTACAAAAGAAAATACTGCAACCGCTATTGGAACATACTCAGCATTTCAAAGTATTTGCACCATGCTTGCCAGTAGTTTGGCAGGTTTTATTTGGTATAAATTTGGGAGTGAGGCAACGTTTTTATTATCGGCGGTAATGGTTTTTTTAGTAGTTGTTTATGTTGGATTTTTTGTGAAGGAGAAAAAAGCAGCCAATCATATTGCATCATAAAGGTTGAAAAAAGTTTTACAGTTGAAGAGCGCCGGGATAGAAGCAAGTACCCCGCAGGCATGAGGCACGAATGCCGAGGAGTACTGCGAATAGCCCGAACAAAAGTTGAGGAAAGATAACATGCTAACCGCCCAAATTGTTGTTCTTACAACACCTCCACCTGCTTTTCAAACTGCATTTTGTGTAACTGGTAATAGTGGCCTTGCTTTGCCATTAACTCATTGTGTGTACCCATTTCTTTTACTTCGCCTGCATCTAACACCAAAATTTTATCTGCCTTGCGAATGGTACTTAAACGATGAGCAATAACGATGGAAGTGCGGTTGGCAATTAATTTATCAATGGCATGTTGTATAAGTGCTTCGCTTTCGCTGTCAACAGAAGATGTGGCTTCATCTAAAATAAGAATAGCTGGGTCGTACAATAATGCACGCACAAACGAAAGTAATTGTCGCTGCCCGAGAGATAGAGTGGCACCACGTTCCATTACATTATAATCGTAACCGCCAGGCAACATTTCTATAAATTCGTGCAGTCCAATTAACTTTGCTGCCTGTATTACTTCTTCTCTTTTTATATCGCTATTTCGGAGCGTTACATTATCTATAACGCTGCCGCTAAACAAAAATACATCTTGCAATACAATGCCTATTTTGCTGCGCAAGAAATCGAGATCGTACGAGTCAATATTTTTATCATCAATTTTTATAGTTCCTTTTTGTATTTGGTATAACCTGTTTATTAAACTGATGATGGATGTTTTGCCGCTTCCCGTATGCCCCACAATAGCAAGGGTTTCGCCGGCTTTAATAGTAAAATTTATATTTTTCAATACATAACGTTCTTCTATGTACGAAAACCAAACATCCTTAAAACTTACATCGCCTTTTATGATTGGTGGTTGGTAAGTTCCAGCTCTGTCAGATACATCTTCATTGTCTAATATTTTAAAAACTCTTTCGCTGGCAATAACGCCCATTTGCAGCACATTAAATTTATCTGCAATTACACGAAGCGGACGAAATAATAAATTTAAACACAGAATAAAAGAGGTAATGATGCCGCCGGCTTGTGCAGCTTTATCTGTAGAAACACCTGCCTGCATACCCGCCCACCAAACCAATAAACCAATTGAAACAGCCGAAATTAATTCTACCACGGGAAAGAAAACCGAGTAAGCAAAAATGCTTTTAATATTTGCATTGCGGTGTTCTTTATTAATATCGCTGAATTTTTTTTGCTCCCTTTCTTCTGCAGCAAAGGCTTGCACAATGCCCATTCCTGTAATATGTTCCTGCACATAAGCATTGAGCGCTGCAACGGCGTTTCGCACTTTTATAAAAGATTTATTTACACTTTCCTTAAAATAATAAGTGGCTAAAATGAGTACAGGAAATGGTGCCAAGCAAACGAGTGTTAGTCGCCAATCGGCAATAAACATATATGTAAGAATAGAAATAATGGAGAGCATATCTGCAATGATGGGAATTAAACCATCGCTAAAAATATCGTTTACAGATTCTATATCGTTAATGGTACGAGTGGTTAAAGTGCCGATGGGTGTTTTATCGAACTGCGATAAATTGAGGTGTACAATTTTATTATAGGTAGTAATCCGCAAATCTTTTACAACGCTTTGTCCTAATGATGCTGTTGTAAAAGTGAAGAAAAACCTACAGGTAGTTTCAATCAATAACAGCGCAATTTGGATGATGGTAATTTCGATAATGAAACCGCCGGGTCCATCAATAAAATGCCCAATAGTGCTGTTTTTTATACCGGTATTAATGGTAAGCTGTATAAGCAATGGCCTTACCGGCGCTATAACTGCTAAAAAAATAGATAAGAATATAGAGAGATAGAATTTCTTTTTGTAGGGGGCTGCAAATGCAAATACTCTTTTGAGTACAGATACATTGAGTTTCTTTTTCGGTTCTGCCATTGCTGCAAAGTTACGAGGTAATCAGCGCTGAGAAAAGAGTTAAAAGAAATTTCGCAGAGCATGTCTTGTGTCTAATATCTCTCATCTGATATCTAACTCTTATCGTATTCTCCTTTTATTGCATACCAGCCAAAAATCATTAGTCCTGCGGCTATAGGTGTAAAAATAGAAATAATGATGATCCATGGAATAGGTTTATTAATATCTTTTGTACCCTCACCAATATTATTGATGGCGCCGGATATTAAAAAGAAAATGATGATGGGTGCGATAAGAATCCAAACAAAACCCATTATTTTTTTTAGTTGATTCATATGTTATTTTTTTGTTGCCACGAAGGCACGAATTTTCACGAATTGGTTTATTTATTTTCGAAGATATGCTCGCTACCATCTCCCGCAAAAGCCCCCTACCCGAGAAGGATTAGGGAGGCTTCTTAATCACTCACATCCTCATCTTTTTTATTACTTAAATACAGAGCCCCAATTATAAAACACAATGCCGCTACACCAATTGGGTACCACAATCCCACCAATGGATCTGCAGTAAAAGTAGCAGATAATAGTGTGGCTATAAAAGGTACTAGACCACCAAACACACCATTACCA
>JANPIF010000007.1:0-5559 GCA_031424845.1 Ferruginibacter sp. | reverse complement strand
CAAAATCAAGTCTGCCCCGTTTTTCATCTTGTCCACCAAGGTCTCTTGTGCCTTCCAGCAAATCTTCCAGTTTTCTGTTGGTAAGTATGCCGTACGATTTTTCTTTGCTGTATTTTTCTACATCAAAATAAATTGTACCATTTACTTCATAGGCATAACCATTGGCTAAAATTTCCTGGGTCATTTGTATTTGCTCGCTAATATGCCCGGTTGCCGTAGGTTCAATGGTTGGTGGTAAATTATTAAACAACTGCATTACATCATGAAAACCCAATGTATAACGCTGTACAATTTCCATTGGCTCCAGCTTTTCAAGCCTTGCTTTTTTGCTAAACTTATCATCGCCTTCATCACGGTCGCCTTCTAAATGCCCGGCATCAGTTATGTTGCGCACATATCTTACTTTATAACCAAGCTGTCGCAGGTATCTGTAAATAATATCGAAAGAAATAAATGTACGGCAATTGCCTAAATGCACATCGCTGTAAACGGTTGGTCCGCATACATACATACCCACATAACCTTCATCCAAAGGTGTAAACAATTCTTTTTTTCTTGTAAGCGTATTGTAAATTTCTAATGCCATTTGTTGTTTTTTAGCCGAGCAAAGAAGTAGCAATGTGGAACTTCGGTGGCGTCGCACATTTCATCTTCAAATAAATATTTAGCTTTTATTATGCTATATGATGTGCAAATATATTAAACAACTAGAAGTTAAATAAAGCAATATTACTGACTGTTTGCACAAAACCCGTAACTACAAACCCGCAATTTGTGAATAAACTATTTAATCGCTTCCAATGTAACATCAGCAATTATCGGAAAATGATCGCTCATTTTTTTCTTAACTCTAATATATTGTTCTACCTCAAATCTTTTATCCATAAATATATTATCTATACGAAGGGTAGGAGATATGGCGGAAAATGTTCTTCCGATGGCGCTGCCCTTTTCGGCGAAAGCATTTTTCAAATTAGCTCCTATAGTATTGTAAGCATAACTGTTTGGGACATCATTAAAATCGCCACAGGCAATTACAGGATGAGGGCTCTCATTCATTGATTTTTTTATACGCTCGCTTTGAAGCTTTCTTAATATAAAGCCGGTTTTAAATTTTGAGATTAAATTTTTAGATCTCCTTAAATCTATTTCGCCATCAGCAGTTACATCTCTTATAGTACTTAAATTTTCGGTTGAAAAACGGAGAGACTGTAAATGAAAATTATAGACCCTTATGGTATCTCCATTTTTTAAGATATCTATATATTGAAAGATGGAGTTATAAGTGTTCTGATCATAGCTGATGGTATGCCTTTCAATTATAGGATACTTGCTGAAGGTAATAATACCAAAGTGGTGCTTAGCATCAAAATCACTCAATTTATTGTAGCTATAATAGTTATAAGGAAAATGCAAACGCTCACCAAAATAAGGAACATAATTAATAGCAGTACTATCAAAATCGCTACCAACCATTTCTTGAAAACAGGCAACATCGGGTTGGTACATACTTATTAAATCAAGCATCTGGGTTTTTACCTGCGGCTTGGTTTTATGTTCTAAAATATCGAAGTGCTCTACATTCCAGCTCATTACCCTGAGCGTATTTTCTTGTTTGGCGAGTTTAAAATTATTTGGCTTTACAAATTTTATTAACTGTCCCAATGGTTTCCATGCAAGCCCAATAGCCACTAAACTAATAAAGATTAATTTCTTCTTGGCGAACAACCAAAAAATAATAAATGCTACTAGTGCAAGCAGTAAATAAAATGAAGCAAGTGTTAAAAATCCGAGGAACCAAAAATGTTGGGGATCAAACCAAGAAGCATAGCAACCCAGTAAAAACAATACCGCAATAAATACATTACACAGTACAAAAATAGTTTTGGTAAATTTTCTTAAAAAACCTCCTGCCATGCCTTAAAGATAAAACAAGTTAAAAGCAATTAACATAAAAATTTCTTAATAGATTTTGCTTTACAATAGCTGGCATTATTTTGCATAATAGGTATCAAATTGTAAACAATTAAAAACTATTAAGATGAAAAAATTGCTACTTATGATACCTGCAGCAGTCATTTTCCTTGCTGCTTGTAACACCGAAAAAAAAGACAGTTTAACCACTGATAAAAACATAATATTTACAGATACATCTTTAATTAAGCCAGCTGATGCTTCTACTGATGTTGCAGATAATAATACACAGCCGGAAGTTGTTGCTGAAAAGCAGGAAACAGCTCCAAAAACACAAGTGAGAACTATCACTAAAATAGTAAGAGTAAAAGAAAGGCAACCTGCTCCTAGACCTGTACAAAGAGAAACACCACCTGTAGTTGTACAAACACCAGAACCGGTTGGTAATACAAACCCTTCTACAGGTACAACAGGTACAGGATCTACAGGTACAGGAAGTGGAGATGTGGGTACAGCCCCTGAAGAAAAGAAAAAGAATGAAGGGTGGAGTCAGGCTGCGAAAGGTGCAACCATTGGCGGTGTAGGTGGTGCGGTGGCTGGTGCAGTAATTGGTAAAGGTGCAAAAGGTGCTGCTATCGGTGGAATAATTGGTGCAGCAGGTGGATATATTTTAGGAAGAAAGCAAGATAAAAAATCGGGTAGGGTGCAATATTCTACTACAGATTCTGGTACCTATAAAAAACAGTAAATCCCTAGTTGAAAATGAAGCGGCTGTCAATTATTTGGCAGCCGTTTTTATATTTAATCAAAAATGATATTTAGCAGTTGTACTTTCTGTTTGAAAAAGTCATAGTTATTTTAAATGCTTTCCAAGGAGTAGGCAAGAATATTTTTATAACTCTTCATTCTCCGCAGCTTTTTTTAAGAACTCTTTTTCTTCATCCGTTAAAAAATGGTATCCTTTCTGGTTTATCTTATCTAAAATTTCATCTACCTTTTTTTGAGTTACGTTAGTGGTTTTGGTAAATGGCTTTCTGTTTCCACTATTGTAAAATATATCTTCTTTTCCAGGCTTTTGAGGTTTCTCTTTTGGATCGAATAAGGTTATAAACTTTGTATATAATGTATTCATCCAAATACTTCCATCATTACCCCTTCTTAAAAATACAACAAACAAAAAACCTGCAAGCGCACCACCTAAATGTGATAAGCTATAGGCGGCACTAAACCCTGCTACACCAGCAAAATCTATTAAAATATAAACGGTCATCAACACCCAAATAGGTATGCCGTTTCTTATTTGTGTAAAAAACCTGTAGTTAGGTTCTAATGTGGTAGTAGCCATTGCTACAGCCATTACACCGGCATTTGCACCTAATAAACCGGCACTATCTTTAACCGCCGCAAGCGGTGGAAATACATAATGCGTTGCTATAAAAAATACAGCACCTGCTAATCCACCATAAATGTACACAGGTATAATTTTATCGTTGCCTGCCATTTGTTGTAAAATATAACCAAATGCCCATAACCAAATCATGTTACTAATGGCCCTTATAATTCCCCCGCCGGTATCAGAAAACATGTAGGAAAGAATTGTCCATGGTTTTTGTGAAAGCCTGGTTAAGCTGCCTGGTAATTCAAACCATTGTACAACATGCGTATAAAAAAACTCAGGCGTTTTTTCACCTACAAATACACCAACTTGTATTACCATTAGTATTAAAAAAAAGATAACATTTATAGCAAACAATGCCATTAGTGCATTTCCATCTGCACCCAAAGTAAAACGGCTGCGTCTTTTTTGGCGGAATTCATTTCTATGACTGCGTTCAGATTCTCCCATTGGAAATAATTATTATGTAAAAGTACTAACTGATTTTGAGGAAAAAGATGAGGTGGAATTTTAATATAGCTATATTGGAAAATCTTTTATTAGTGAACATTACACTTAATAAAACGTACTTCTATTTCTCCTGTTTTGAAAATAGACAATTAAAAACCCGGTAATGGCTCCTCCCAAATGCGCAAAGTGTGCTACATTATCTCCGGGTCTTCCTGCAATACCACTAAAAAGATCTATTGCTATAATACCAAGTACAGCCCATTTCGCCTTTACAGGAATTGGAATAGGGATAATCATCATTTCGGTATTTGGAAATAAATATCCGAACGCAGCTACTACACCCATAATAGCACCTGAGGCACCAACCGTTGCAGTTAACCTTAGCTCCCTCTGGTATTCAATCACCTGATCTAAATTCATGATCATTTTATCGGCTACCTGATGTTCAAACGCATAGGAACCCATTTGGGCAAGAGCTGCTCCAATACCACATAAAAAATAGAATATTAAAAAACGTTTTGGTCCCCACATCCTTTCTATCATGGTACCAAAACTATAAAGGGCAAACATGTTAAAAAGTAAATGCATAAAACTACCATGCATAAACATGTGCGTTATTATTTGGTAGAACCTAAACTCATCTGACCTAAAATGGTGCAATGCGAAAAGGTCGGTAGCTACACTTTCACCTTGTAAACCACCAAACATTATTTGAGCTACAAACACCAATACATTGGCAATAATTAAATTTATTACTACTGTAGAAGACCGCTGAAAACTGTTTCCAAAATTATTAAATGACATTAGTTAAATTTTAAAATTTTTCTGTTTCACAAAATCTTCAATGATTATGCCTTTTTACAAACCCTGCCATTAAGGCTTCTTTAGCCAGTTTTAAGCACCAGCCTTGCTACACATTCAATATGATGTGTATGCGGAAACATATCTACCGGCTGTGTTTTTTCAACTAAGTATTTTTCGCTGAGCAGTAAAATATCTCTTGCCATGGTTGCGGTATTGCAGCTTACATATACAATAACAGGTGCAGATATTTCCAGTAATTTATTTACCAGCTTTTCGTGCATACCTGCACGTGGCGGGTCGGTTATCACAACATCTGGCCTGCCATGCTCTTCAAAAAAATCATCGTTGCAAATCTTTATTACATCTCCCGCAAAAAATACCGCATGGTTTATATTGTTGTTGGCTGCATTTTTCTTTGCATCTTCAATAGCATCTTCAATAAGCTCTACACCAATAATTTTTTTTGCCTGTGGGCTTACAAAAATACCAATGCTTCCTGTACCACAATACAAATCATACACAATTTCATTGCCTGTTAACTGAGCAAAATCTCGGGTGATACTATAAAGCTTTTCAGCCTGCTTTGTATTTGTTTGAAAAAATGATTTTGGGCTAATAATGAATTCAAAGTTTTCCAACTTTTCAGTAACATAACCTTTACCAAAATAAACCTGTGGTGTAAGGTCATATATTGTATCGTTCCATTTTGGATTAATGGTATAAAGCAAAGTTGTAATCTCCGGCACTTTTGCCAATAGTCCTTCCATTACTATTTTAGTATTTACCTCATCTTCATAATTTATACAAAGATTTACCATTAGTTCTCCAGTGGTGCAATAGCGTATAATTAAATTGCGCAGCCAGCCGGTATGTTCTTTAATATCATAAAATGGATAATTATTTTCCAGAGCAATTTCCCTCATACCATTGCGTATGCGGTTGTTTACTTCGTCCATTAAAAAACATTCGAAAATAGAAATGGTCTTATCAAAAAC
>JANPIF010000006.1:0-10024 GCA_031424845.1 Ferruginibacter sp. | reverse complement strand
GGGTTAAAAAAAGGCGGAAAAATAATTGCCAATGTAGATGGGTTTGATACAAAGAATTTAAGACTGGCCAATTATCCTGATGGAATAAATCCGCTGGAAGATCATAGCCTCGATGGATATGAATTGATACAAATGGATGTTACTAAAATGACCCGTGAGGCATTAAAGGACATCACCATGGGTACCAAAGAAAAAGACCGTGCAAAAAATATGTTTGTACTTGGCTTTTTGTATTGGATGTATAACCGCAGTATGGATAATACAATACAATTTCTCACAGAAAAATTTGGAAAGAAACCCGAGATATTAGAGAGTAATGTAAAAGCTTTACAGAGCGGTTATAATTTTGGTGATACTACTGAAACTTTTTCTGCACGTTATTCTGTACAAAAAGCCATAATGGATCCCGGCACTTATCGCTCAATGATGGGTAACCAGGCATTGAGTTATGGTCTTATTGCGGCTTCGCAAAAAAGTGGATTGAAAATATTTTTAGGTTCTTATCCTATAACGCCTGCTTCCGATATATTGCACGAACTAAGCCGCCATAAAGCTTTTGGAGTACGTACTTTTCAGGCAGAAGATGAAATAGCTGCCATAACTTCTGCCATTGGCGCAAGCTATGGTGGTTTGCTAGGCATTACCTCTACCAGTGGACCAGGTATGGCTTTAAAAGCAGAAGCCATGGGGCTTGCAGTAATGCTGGAAATACCTTTGTTAATTATAAATGTACAACGTGGTGGACCAAGCACTGGCTTGCCAACAAAAACAGAACAGAGCGATTTGATGCAGGCATATTATGGAAGAAACGGGGAGTGCCCAATGCCAATTGTTTCTGCAAGTACACCAAGCGATTGTTTTGCGGCAGCGTATGAAGCAGTGCGTATTTCTGTACAGCACATGACACCGGTAATTTTATTAAGCGATGGATATATTGCTAATGGTGCAGAACCATGGAAATTTCCACTGAGTGCAGATTTGCCAGAAATAAAAACCGAATTTAAAACCCAATTGGGAGATCATGAGGAAAAATTTCAACCTTATTTAAGAGATGAGAAATTGGTTCGTCCGTGGGTAATACCCGGCACACCAGGTATGGAACATCGTATTGGCGGTTTGGAAAAACAAAACATAACAGGTAACATCAGTTACGACCCCGAGAATCATCAGTTGATGGTAAAAATTCGTCAGGAAAAAATTGATAAAATAGCAGATCATATACCCGAACAAAAATTGGATAGTGGTCCTGAAAAAGGAAAAGTTTTAGTACTTGGATGGGGAAGCACCTATGGATCTATAAAAAGTGCTTGCGTTCAATTGCAGGCTGATGGTGCATCTATAGCGCATGCGCATATTCGCTATATGCGCCCGTTCCCTAAAAACCTAGGAGATATCATTAAAAATTATGACAAGGTTTTAATACCGGAATTAAACAATGGGCAATTGATAAAAATAATAAGAGACGTTTATTTTACTGATGCTACAGGCTACAATAAAATAATGGGTATCCCTTTTACCAAGGCTGAGTTGGTGGACAAAATGAAGGAAATGTTGAATGAATAAGTGAATGGTCAATAGTGAATCTCAATAAGAGAATAAAAAAATCCCGACATAAATCGGGATTTTTAGTTTTTTCTACATTATTAATTCAACATACATTATTTCAATACTATCTCCTCATACGTTCTCTTCCAATAATTACACTAATTTTTAAATTGGCCGTAAAATAAGCATCGTTGTTTTTTTCTGTACCACGTTTACCATTAATGCCTGCACGATTTTCTATTTGCCTATCATATAATGCCCTTGCAGTAATGGATTTCTGAGTACCCACACCAAAATATTTATCAAATAAAGCTGGGTCAATGTAAGTAGAACTTAAATCATCTATATAATCTGTAAACGTTTTCCTATAAACTAGTTCGCCTCTTAAATTTATCAAAGGAGAAAGCTCATATTTTACACCCGCGCCCATTGGTACATTTAATTGGTTCAATTTATATATTGGTCTGTCAGGATGTTCTGCAAATCCCTGGCCTTCTGTACTTAATTTCTGAAGATCAACCATTCTATTACCAACTTTAGTTTGAGGATTGAATGAAAAATAACCAATACCTCCTAATAAATAAGGTGATGTTCTCGGTGGTGTAGTTTCTTTTGCAGGCCAGTCTATAAAAATATACATTGGGTGTATTTCCAGCATAGCTGTTACATCAGTTATATAACTTCGAAAATTTAGGTTTCTATTAAAACGTTCTTTTGCAATATCTGTAATACCCAAAAGCACATCATCATTAGCAGATATTTGTCCAAAGGTTCCTTCTAACCTTAATGCCACAGCATTTTTATAGGCTGCACTAAAAAAAACACCTCCACTAATATGTGTTTTACCAATATTTAAATCTTTTAAGAATTTTTTTCCGATTCCTTTTTTTCCGCCCATATCGGTAAGCGCATTCATGGCATTTAAAGATATACCAGCTTCATATAAAACAGGATTATCGTAGTACTCACCATCAAAAAAGTAATACTGGGCACTTACATCTTTTGATCCAATAAATAATACAGTTATTAAACCTGCAGTTATTAGGATATTCTTCATTTCCTTTGGTAGTTATAGGTATTTGGCAATATATTATTCTTCACAAAATAATGCATTAAAATTCATTTTTTAAAAACTCAAACGAATGTTTGTTGTAAAATTTACATACGCTCTTTAAACCACATATAGCACATTTTGGTTTTCTAGCTACACAAGTATACCTGCCGTGTAGTATTAACCAATGGTGTGCCCGGTGTACAAATTCTTTTGGCAAATGCCTTATTAATTGTTTCTCTGCAGCTGCAGGAGTTTTGGCTCCTACAGTAAGCCCGATTCTTGCACTTACTCTAAACACGTGAGTATCTACTGCCATGTTTGGTTGTTCATCTATTACTGATGTAACCACATTGGCAGTTTTTCTTCCTACACCCGGCAATTCAATCAACTCATCTACGGTCATGGGCACTTTGCCATTAAACTTTTCTACCAGCAATCTGCTCATACCCGCAAGGTGCTTCGCTTTATTATTTGGGTAAGATATACTTTTTATTAACGCAAAAAGTTGCTCAACTGTTGCCTTACTCATTAAAAAAGCATCCGGATATTTTTCAAAAATAAACGGAGTGGTCATATTCACTCTTTTATCTGTACACTGTGCAGATAATATTACCGCAACCAATAACTGAAAAGGATCGTCGTAAATTAATTCTGTTTCCGCCTCAGGACTATGTTCTAAAAAATAATTTATAACGAATTTATACCGTTCACTTATTCTCATAAAAAAGCCCGCAGTTTAAAGTACGGGCCATAAAGTTATAACACATTTTTGCTAATCGTGCTGGTGCAATTCTTCTACTGCTCGTTCTGCATAATTAAGTATATTATCCACCGATCTACTGTTCGGGGATATTAGTTTTATTTGATCCAAACGGCCTTTTACAGTTTTTAAAAGATGTAATCTTTCCTGTAGTTCCATGTCTGTTTCTAATAGTTGTTGTATGTATTGTGTTTGGTCGGCAGTTCCTTCTTTGTATAAATACTTTAAAAGGTCGTCCTGCGTAATATTCACCATAAAATCAATTGAGTTGGTTATAAAAATCTCTCTACGCATTAATAACGCAAATATAATTTGGTTATTGTCCAAATTTAAATATTATTCATCTTATTTAACTAGAAATAGATCTTCATTATCTTTTTTCATAAAAAATTTTTCCCTGGCATATCTTTCAATAGAGGCAGCATCTGTTTTTAAAAGACTCAGTTCCTTTTTAGTATCTTTTATGCGCACAGTTAAATGTTTTTCACTTTCTTTTAACTCGTTGTATTTATTATTCCTGGCTGCTATAGTTCCCCAATCTTTTGGATCAAAAAAGAGCATCCACACCAAAAATGCCAATGTTGCAATGATGTATTTGTTTTTTAAGAATCTTAATATTGGTTTTATTGACTGCATACTATAGAGTTTATTATTTACCGAATTTTATTTTACCGGCAGGGTATTGTCCACTATCAGCCAAAATTTCTTCTATGCGTATAAGCTGGTTATACTTTGCCATACGATCGCTACGGCTGGCAGATCCTGTTTTTATTTGTCCGCAATTAAGCGCCACTGCAAGGTCTGCAATGGTACTGTCTTCCGTTTCGCCGCTACGATGACTCATAATAGTATTGTAGCCGGCCTGTTGTGCCATGCTTACTGCGTTTATGGTTTCTGTAAGCGTACCAATTTGGTTTACTTTTACTAATAATGCATTTGCAATATCTTCCTTAATACCCCTTTCTAATCTTTCAACATTTGTAACAAAAAGATCATCACCAACTATCTGGCATTTTTTGCCAAGAGACTCTGTCATCATTTTCCAACCCTTCCAGTCATCTTCTTCCA
This sequence comes from Ferruginibacter sp., assembly GCA_031424845.1. Taxonomy (GTDB): domain Bacteria; phylum Bacteroidota; class Bacteroidia; order Chitinophagales; family Chitinophagaceae; genus Ferruginibacter. The sequence goes on along the minus strand of JANPIF010000006.1, from coordinate 5,597 downwards.
TACCATCTTCAATAGAGATAATTGGATATTGCTTTACCCAACTTTCCCAATACTGTACAAGTTGCTCACTTGTCATTTTCTTACCATCACTTTTATGAAAGATGTATTTTTTCTCTTTTGCATTCCACAACTCACTGTTGGCAGCATCCATTGCAATTCCAATCTGGCTTCCTGTTTTATAACCTGCAACTTGTATAGCAGTAAGTACTGTTTCAATTGCTTCTTCGTTGCTTTGTATGTTTGGTGCAAAACCACCTTCATCGCCAACATTGGTGCTATATCCTTTTTTCTTTAATACAGTTTTTAGTGCATGAAAAATTTCTACACCCCATTGCAAGCCTTCGCTAAATGTTTTTGCACCCACTGGCATTACCATAAATTCCTGAAAATCTATTTTGTTATCTGCATGCGCACCACCATTTAAAATATTCATCATTGGTATAGGCAAAATTTTTGCGTTTGTACCACCAATGTATCTATATAAAGGAAGGTTAGCTTCTAATGCTGCAGCTTTTGCAACAGCTAAACTTACTGCGAGCATTGCATTTGCACCCAATTTGCTTTTATTTTTTGTGCCATCCAACTCATTCATCATGGCATCTATACCTGTTTGGTCTGCCACATCCCAACCTACTAAATTTTCTGCCAATACTGTATTTACATTATCTACTGCTTTTAAAACAGACTTTCCACCGTAATAATTTTTTTTGTTATCCCGCAACTCCACTGCTTCGTGTATACCTGTGCTTGCACCACTTGGTACAGCCGCCCTGCCCAGTCTTTCATTTTCTGTAAGAATATCTACTTCTACTGTTGGATTACCTCTACTGTCTAAAATTTGGCGGGCATAAATGGATGCGATGTAGCTCATTGTGGGTTAAGTTGTTTTAAAATGTTGAATTTATTAATTGATTAATTGTTGTATCAGTTTATTTTATGCAAACTTTTCAGTCACACATTGCCAACTGCCAATTGCCTCTGGTCAACTCTACGTTATCAGAATGCTTCAAATTTATAAATAAAATCTGATTTGTCTATGTTGAAATTGTTACCTGTTTAGTTTGTGGTTGTTAAGCGTCTAAACACATCTTCCAAACTGTTTATTTCGTTTTGCAGCGAAACAATGTTTAAATTATTGTCGATGCTTAACTGTAGTAATTGTTTGCGCACAGCTTCAGGGTTGGTGGTAGATAACTGATAATGATTGGGTGCCAATTGATTTACACCTTTTACATCTTGCAAAGTAGCGAGTGTATTTGTATCAACATTTTCTCTAAATTCAATAGTTACCAATGCAGTACCGCTGTTTTTTCTTTGCAAATTTTGCAATAAATCATCTGCTACGATATTACCCTTGTTAATGATGATTACTCTATCGCAAATAGCTTCTACTTCCTGTAAAATGTGTGAAGAAAAAAGTACCGTTTTATCTTTTGCCAAAGCCTTTATTACATTTCTAATTTCTATTATTTGGTTGGGGTCAAGCCCAGACGTTGGTTCATCTAATATTAATACCTCCGGTTCATGTATTAATGCAGCAGCAAGCCCCACACGCTGCTTGTAGCCTTTGCTCAGTTGTCCTATTTTTTTATTTGCTTCCAGCGATAAGCCTACAGTTTGTATGATGGCTTCTACTTTTTCGTTGGCATTTTTAAGCTGATGAATGCCCGCTGTAAAATTCAGGTATTCTCTTACATACATTTCAAAATACAATGGGTTTGCCTCCGGCAGATAACCTATTTTTTTCTTACTCTCAATATTACTCTTTACTACATTAATACCGCACACATTTATGGCGCCAGCATCTGCATCTAAATATCCGGTTATCATTTTCATGGTGGTACTTTTGCCTGCACCATTTGGTCCAAGAAAACCAACTATCTCCCCCTTGTTTACATTAAATGAAATATTATTTACTGCTTTTTGTGCGCCGTAGGTTTTTGTGAGGTTGGTGATTTGGATGGACATGAAGCGATAGATGTTTGTACCTTTCAAAATTACAAAAGTAGGAGCATAAAATATTCCTTAATACATATCTTAGAGTTACTTGAATAAAAAAGGGAAGCATTACACTTCCCTTTCTAACAAACCCCTGAAGTTTTTAAATATTCTTGTCAGAACGGCTAAGTGCATATATTACTAAGCCAAATCCAATTTTGTTAATAGCATCACCGATATTGTAAACAATATCCATTGCTGCTTTTGCTGCGGCTCTGTCGGTAACCATTTCTATTCCAAATAATCCACCTTTAGTACCTAATATATATCCAAGTGGATAAATAGCCCAGCCTACCAATACGAACCATCCTAGTGTTTTTACCGCTTTGTTTACAGCAGGTGAAGATGCGCTTGCAAGTTTTGCAACATCGCCAAACCATACCAGATAGACAATGTAGAAATACGCAAGACCGCTTACCAAACCCCATACCCAACTTACTGTTTCCTCCGGGTGTATAGCTTCACCAATGTAACCGGTTACTAGCATTACCACCGAAGCGAAAATTAACTTCCATAACAAACCTACTTTAGCCCCTACTTTTTTTGTAATTAAATAAAATTCTACACACATAAGTGGTACGGTAAGTAGCCAGTCAACGTAACGGAAAAATGTTGGAGAATCTCCATTGGTGTCGAGGTTATAGCCTCTCATGTAATAATAATGTACTGCGGCAATAAAGGTAATTAATCCGGAAACCAATACAGAAGTTCTCCATTGTGGAGCTGTATTACCTGTTTCCATAAAAAAGAAAACCGAAGCAGCCATCATAGCCATTGTACCTACGAAAAAAGTAAAAGCAACATAATTGCTAGTGGCAATAGGTTTAATGTCAAGCAAGATTTGTAACATAAATTTTGGTTTAAATTGTTAAATAGATATTAACTAATGTTAGTTAGTTATACCATAAAAGTAGTACTTTCACATTTTAATAACATTGTTATATTGGAAATTTTTTAAATAAATTTTAATTACATGATAAGTAATAGCTTATATGAAAACTTTTACTAAATCAATACACTTTACAAAATCATCTATATGAATTATATGCTGAAGAGTAAGCTATTTAGGATGGAATTTTTTTTATTATTGATAGGGATTTTTGTTTTATACACTCACTATTACATAATTTCCATCCCTATAAATACCCAAATGGTTGTTTTACTAGTTTTAGTATTTTTAATTGGGGTACCACATGGTGCATTGGACTTTTTGGTAGATGAGCAAAATGAAAGTTTAGCAAAAAATAAATTTTCTATTAAAAAATTTGTTTCTACTTATCTATTTAAACTTTTTGCTTTTTCACTTTTTTGGCTGTTTCCCTGGATAGCTTTTTCTTTATTTATATTATTTTCTATTTACCATTTTGGAGAAACTGATATGTCTTCCATTCTGAAAAATAAAAAAAACGCTACATTTCTATATGTAGTTTATGGTGTATTTATATTAACCATATTACTATTATCACATCTTTCAGAAATCACTGCTACAATTCCAGTTATTGAACCATTTATTAGAGAGAGTAGTTTGTATTATTTTTTGGAGAAAAATAGTAAAAGCATAACTATAGTTACTACCTCAATTTTTGTAATGACTATTATTTGGCAAAAGAGAAATAATAATATCTCGTTTAATATTTTTCAAACAATTCAGTTTACAGTATTGGTTTTAATTATAAGTCTATTACCATTACTGCTCGCTTTCAGCTTTTATTTTGCTCTTTGGCATTCTATATTATCGGTAAGAAATATAATTGTCTATTTCAAAGCTTCTAACAATGCAAAAAAATTTAAAGCTTTTTGTGGCAAAAGTCTATTATTTAGTTTACTAGCTTTAGGTAGCATTATAGGATTGTATGCTGCCCTTCAATATTTTATGCCACAAACAAATTTATTATTTGCCCTTTTAATTGTATTATCAGTATTAACTCTACCCCATTTATCTGTAATGCATAATATGTATCAAAATTTTGAAATGTCCTATGAAAGCAATGAAGGGAAGCATGTGGATAATAAGCCTCTTAATTAGATATTCTTAACTCAATTTTATTATATCTACAATACTAAACTTACCTCTCCAAAATCAAATACCCTTTCCATTACATCTTCTGTTATTAATTGCCCAAAAGAATTTACTTCTTTAATGCAAGTTTCGAATAAGGCATTTTCTTTTTTTAGTTTTACTACTTTTCCTTTTTTATATAAGTGATCATTGTAATATTGTAATGATTTACTTAATATTTCCGTTGTAGGGTTTTCAAGTTCCTTTAAAATTGTTTGCTGCAATAGCTCAGCTAATTCAACCACTTCATAATTTTTCCCGGTTATCATGTTTAAAGAAGTAGCATTTTGTACCTCTTCATTAAACTCCGTTTGGTTTACATTTATACCAATTCCTGTTATAGCCCAATTCCATTCTTTTCCTTTGATTATGTTCTCAATTAATATACCCCCTGCCTTTCTGTCACCAAAATAAATATCATTTGGCCATTTTATATACGTACCATTTCCAGCCAATGCCGAAAAAAAACGATGGCAAGCACCTGCTATAAAAGCACTAAAAAGAAACTGATTTCCTTGGAAAACCTTATCTGGCTTTAAAACAATGGTCATTATAATATTTTCGCCTTTGGCGCTAATCCACTTTTTATCTCTTTGTCCTTTACCGCCCCATTGCTCATTTGCAAACCATGCCTGCCCGTGTGCAGCCAAACCTGCATGTACCTGCCCCATGGCATAATTGTTGGTACTTTCCACTACATCTAAAATGGTAAATAAAACGTTTTCGTGCATCATTATAGCTGCTGGGTAAAAAAGAATTTGTAATTTTGAAAATAACTGCAAGCTACTATTTTTAGTACTGCATCACATGCTAAACGACATGTATTCATTCAATAAAAAGAATAAAATTTGAACAATAACTTAAGTGTACTGGAAACACGCAAAAAAAATACCATCACAAGGCTTACAAAAAGCAGTAAAATAATCAAAACAATTATAAACGCCATTTACGAAAAGAAGGGCGAAAATGTAATAAGTCTGGACCTTCGAAAAATACCCGAAGCCGTTGCAGACTTTTTTATTATTTGCGAAGCCAATAACCCATCTCTTTTAAAAGCGGTAGCTGATGAGGTTGAACACGAAGTAAAAGAAAAGTGTGGTGAAAGCGCATACAAACATGAAGGCAGACAAGCGCAACAGTGGATTTTGATTGACTATGTAAATGTAGTAGTACATGTTATGTTGCCGGAAACAAGAAAATTTTATCAACTAGAAGAAATGTGGAGCGATGCAGTATCTACCGAGCATAAAGAAAAATAATTTTAAAAGCATTTATAAGAGCGTATAAGTACAAATGGCACAACAAAATAATATTCAACCGAATAACAAAAAAGTACCCGGTCCTGATAAAATACCCGGTTTAAGTACCGACCCTTCTAAGAAACCAAAATTTAATATGTATTGGCTGTGGGGCGCTGTAATATTGGGCCTTCTTTTATGGAATCTTTTTAGAACAGTTACCACCCAAGGCATAGAGGTAAAGCAAATTTACCTTACTGAAATTTTGAAGGCAGGAGATGTAGTAGAAGATGTAAAAGCAG
>JANPIF010000005.1:0-4241 GCA_031424845.1 Ferruginibacter sp. | reverse complement strand
GCTTCCAGTACAGCCGCATTACTCAATGGTACGTGAACAGCCATCTGGTCACCATCAAAGTCAGCGTTGAACGCTGTTGTTACCAATGGGTGCAATTGTATCGCTTTACCTTCGATCAATTTTGGCTGGAAGGCTTGTATTGACAAACGGTGAAGTGTTGGGGCCCGGTTCAATAGGATCGGGTGGCCTTTCAAAATATTTTCCAGGATATCCCAAACAATAGCTTCTTTCTTATCAACCAATTTCCTGGCAGACTTAACTGTTTTTACGATACCTCTTTCAATAAGCTTGCGTATGATAAACGGCTTGAACAATTCAGCAGCCATATCTTTTGGTAAACCACATTCGTGCATTTTTAATTCTGGTCCTACTACAATTACAGAACGACCTGAATAATCCACACGCTTACCTAACAAATTCTGACGGAAACGACCTTGCTTACCTTTTAATACATCTGATAAAGATTTTAATGCACGTCCACCTTCCGCTTTTACAGCATTTGATTTACGGCTGTTGTCAAACAAGCTATCAATAGCTTCCTGCAACATTCTTTTCTCATTTCTTAAAATTACTTCCGGTGCTTTAATTTCTAACAAACGCTTTAAACGGTTGTTACGAATAATTACACGACGGTAAAGATCATTTAAATCAGATGATGCAAAACGACCACCATCCAATGGAACCAATGGACGAAGTTCCGGTGGAATAACCGGAATATATTGCATAACCATCCACTCCGGACGGTTTACGATTCTTGTATTAGCATCACGGAAACTTTCAACTACGCTCAAACGCTTTAGTGCATCTGCTTTACGTTGTTGAGATGTTTCGTTGGCTGCTGAGTTACGAAGATCAAAACTTAATTGATCTAAGTCTAAACGCTCAAGCATTGCATGAACTGCTTCTGCTCCCATTTTCGCCACAAATTTTTCTGGATCTTCATCCGGAAGCATTTGGTTTTCTTTTGGAAGTGTATCTAAAATATCTAAGTATTCTTCTTCGGTTAAAAGATCACCATAGTTCTGGCCTTTATCTGCACGGATACCAGAATTGATTACCACAAAACGCTCATAGTAAACAATTGTTTCTAATTTCTTAGAACTCATTCCAAGCAAATAACCAATTTTATTTGGCAATGATTTGAAGTACCAGATGTGAACAACAGGTACCACTAATTTAATGTGACCCATTCTCTCACGACGAACTTTTTTCTCTGTTACCTCAACACCGCAACGGTCACACACAATTCCTTTATAACGAATACGCTTATACTTTCCACAAGCACACTCATAATCTTTTACAGGCCCAAATATTCTTTCGCAAAACAAACCATCTCTTTCAGGTTTGTAAGTACGGTAGTTAATAGTTTCAGGCTTTAAAACTTCTCCATAGCTTCTTTCAAGAATGCTATCAGGCGAAGCCAAACCAATCGTAATTTGAGAAAAACTTGCTCTCGGACGATTTTCTTTTTTGAATGCCATATTATAATTGATGATTTGTAATTAATAATTTTCAAGTCTGATATGATAAAATTGAGCATTCGAAATTTATCGCTAAACTTCAAATGCTCAATAATTATTTTTTACTCAAACTTAAGATCAAGTCCTAATCCTCTTAATTCATGAACCAATACATTGAATGATTCAGGAATACCGGCTCTTGGTATGTTATCACCTTTTACAATTGCTTCATACGTTTTAGCTCTGCCGATGATATCATCCGATTTAAGCGTTAACAATTCCTGCAATATATTAGATGCTCCGTAAGCCTCTAGTGCCCAAACCTCCATCTCACCAAAACGTTGACCACCAAACTGTGCTTTACCGCCCAATGGCTGTTGTGTAATAAGAGAGTATGGCCCGATAGAACGTGCGTGCATCTTATCATCTACCATGTGATGTAGTTTGATAATGTAAATGATACCCACCGTTGCTTTCTGATCAAAACGATCTCCGGTTTCTCCATCATACAAGTAAGTATGACCAAATTTAGGGAGACCTGCTTTTTCAATATTCTCAGCAATTTCATCTACTGAAGCACCATCAAAAATCGGAGTCGCAAACCGAACGCCTAATTTTTCACCTGCCCAGCCCAATGCTGTTTCATATATCTGTCCGAGGTTCATACGACTTGGTACACCCAATGGATTTAATACAATATCAACCGGTGTTCCATCTTCAAGGAACGGCATATCTTCCTGACGAACGATTTTTGCAACGATACCTTTGTTACCGTGACGGCCCGCCATCTTATCTCCCACTTTTAGTTTACGCTTAATAGCCATGTAAACCTTAGCCAACTTCAATACACCTGCAGGCAATTCATCACCAATAGAAATATTGAATTTCTCACGCTTGTAACGACCAAGTTCTTCGTTAAATTTAATGTTGTAATTGTGAAGCAACGTGTTGATCAAATCATTCGTTTTTTCATCATTACTCCACCCTAATGGATTAACGTTTACATAGTCTATACCCGCAAGGTTTTTTGCAGTGAACTTCACTCCTTTTCCTATCAAAACCTCACCAAAATTGTTTGTAATACCCTGGCTCGTTTTATCAAGTAGCATCGATTGCAGTTTTTCCTGCAACATCTGCATCAACTTCTCTTCATTCACTTCGTGATTTTTCTCAATCTTATCTATCTGAGCTTTTTCACGAACTTTTGCATTTTTATCTTTCTTTGCACGTTGGAACAAACGCTTGTCTATTACAACACCTTCTGTACCACTTGGTGCTTTTAGAGATGCATCTTTAGCATCACCGGCTTTATCACCAAAAATTGCACGGAGTAATTTCTCTTCCGGTGTAGGATCGCTTTCACCTTTTGGTGTAATTTTTCCTATGATAATATCACCTTCTTTAATGGTTGCACCAATACGGATAATACCATTCTGATCAAGATCTTTTGTAGCTTCTTCTGATACGTTTGGAATATCCGGCGTTAATTCCTCTTCTCCCAATTTAGTATCTCTCACTTCAGTTTCAAATTCACTGATATGAATAGAAGTAAACAAATCATCTTTTACCACTTTCTCAGAAATTACAATCGCATCTTCAAAGTTGTAACCTTTCCATGGCATGAATGCCACTTTCATGTTACGACCAAGGGCAAGTTCACCACCTAAAGTTGCATAACCTTCAGTTAAGAAATCACCTTCAGCAACTTTCTGTCCTTTTACAACCGCAGGGCGTAAATTGATAGTAGTTTCCTGGTTGGTCCGAACGAATTTTGTTAATTTATATATCGTAAGCGCATCTTCAAAACTCACCAATTGAGCTACTTCACTACGCTTGTAACGAACGTGTATTTCATTAGCATCTACATATTCTACCACACCATCTCCATCTGCATGTACCTGAATACGTGCATCACGAGCTGCTTTTCCTTCTAAACCTGTACCTACAATCGGCACTTCAGGTCTAATCAACGGAACAGCCTGGCGTTGCATGTTAGAACCCATCAGGGCACGGTTGGCATCATCATGCTCCAAGAAAGGAATAAGCGAAGCACTTAAACCAACAATCTGATTTGGTGCCACATCCATCCATTCTACTTCACCTTTATCAAGAATAGGAAAATCGCCTGTTTGACGGGATTTAATTCTATCATCAACAAAGTTTCCTTTATCATCTATATCAACGTTTGCCTGTGCAATTTTCGCTGTATCTTCTTCTTCTGCACTTAGGAAAGTCACTTTCTTCATATCCACTTTACCGGCTGTTACTTTACGGTAAGGAGTTTCAATAAAGCCCATTTCATTTATTTTGGCATGTACACAAAGTGTAGATATCAAACCAATGTTTGGTCCTTCCGGTGTTTCAATTGAACACAAACGACCGTAGTGAGAATAATGCACATCACGTACCTCAAAACCTGCACGCTCTCTACTTAAACCGCCGGGTCCTAGTGCGGAGATACGACGCTTATGCGTTATCTCACTTAAAGGATTGGTTTGATCTAAGAACTGGCTCAACTGAGATGTACCAAAGAAAGAGTTGATTACAGAAGAAAGTGTTCTTGCGTTAATCAAATCTACCGGTGTAAATACTTCATTATCTCTTACGTTCATACGCTCACGTATTGTACGTGCCATACGGGCAAGACCAACACCAAACTGCGCATATAATTGTTCACCCACAGTACGTACACGACGGTTACTTAGGTGATCAATATCATCTACTTCACTCTTACCATTTGTTAGGGCAACAAGTGTTTTAATGATGGCAATTATATCGTCT
>JANPIF010000004.1:0-4308 GCA_031424845.1 Ferruginibacter sp. | reverse complement strand
CTTGGCAAAAATATGCGCAGATGGTGGGAAGAGATTATGTAAGTGGTGCTATGGAAAATACTACTGCTACTTTACACCAGGAAAGTGCTTACCAAAATAACCGCCAATTGGCAGATGGAAATGCATGGGAAGAAACAATAGCGCACGAATTGTTTCATCAATGGTTTGGCGATTATGTAACTGCAGAAAGCTGGAGCCATCTAACAGTAAATGAAAGTTTTGCTAATTACAGCGAGTACTTATGGAACGAATATAAATATGGTGCTGATGCTGCCTACGAGCATAATTTAGAAGACATGCAAGGGTATCTTCAAAGCGGAAGTGATGGAAAAGATTTGGTTCGTTTTCATTATGCTGATAAAGAACAAATGTTTGATGCAGTAAGCTATAATAAGGGCGGTAGAATTTTAAATATGCTACGCAATTATGTAGGTGACGATGCCTTTTTTAAATCGTTGAACAATTACCTTACCACCAACAAATTTAAAGCAGGCGAAGCAGGACAATTACGCCTTGCATTTGAAGAAACTACCGGTAAAGATTTAAACTGGTTTTTTAACCAATGGTATTATGGCAGTGGTCACCCAAAATTAAAAATAGATTATTTGTACAACGATGCTGCAGGCAAAGCAAGTGTAATAATTGAGCAAACACAAAAGAGCGGTAAGCTTTTTAAATTGCCTTTAGCGGTAGATGTTTACACCGGTGCAGATAAAAAAAGATACAATGTAATAGCAGAAAATAAATCAGATACTTTCTATTTTAATTACACAACTAAACCGGATTTAATTAATGTAGATGCAGATAAATTATTGCTTGCAGAAAAAACAGACAACAAAACTGAAGCAAATTTTATAGCACAATATAAGAATGCAAAAAATTATATGGACAGACGTGAAGCGCTTGATTTTTTTGCAAAGAAAGCCATGCCTGAATTGGCAAAAGGTTTGAACGATAAATATAGTGGGTTAAAAATATTGACCATGCAAAAACTAGCTACCACTCCTTACAAGGCAGATGCGGTAGTGTTGGAACAAATACAAACCTTAGCCAAAAATGATAATAAAAAAGTAAAAGCAGCAGCTATTAATTACCTCGTAAAAAATGGCGATGCAAAATATTTACCGCTATACCAAGCCGCTGTAAACGATTCATCTTACAGCGTGGCGGGCGCAGCGTTAAAAGGTTTGGTGGCTTTAGATGCAGCCAATGCATATACACTTGCAAAGAAATTTAGTGGAGATGCAAAAGGCGCATTGGGCAATACAGTAAATGATATATTACTAACCAATGGTACCGAAGCCGACTTTGATTATATTTCTAAAATGTACAACGAGGCACCATTATCTCAAGAAAAATTTACCAACACCAGTAAGTATGCAACATACTTAAGCAAGGTAAAAGATATGGCAAAAGTTAAAGCAGGTATAGATAATATTATGAACTTTAGAAACGCCATACCTGTATCTTTTAGAGGCCAGGTTGATGCTGGTTTTAAAAGTTATTTAACTATTATTAGCAAAGCAAAAGGCACAGAAATTGAAGAATATATAAAATCAGTTTTTAAATAAAACAGTATAATTTTTTAAAGAGCGGCTCTCAGAAATGGGAGCCGCTTTTTTGTGTGCTATTTTAATTTTTGGGAGCTGTGGGATGAATAGCTTTTTTGAACATTTGCTCGGGCTGTCTGTAGTAGTTATGCACGCAAGTTATATTATAATTTAAAGTTTAATAGTGCATAAGCTACTACTGCCCATCCCGCAGCCAGTAAAGCGTTGGAACTTTTTTGATCTTTTTTTTTAAATTTTTGTATTTAAAAATTATGGAGAAGATGGTTATGCATACTTTAAGAAACAGTAATAAAAAAGGAGCCCAAATAAATTTGAAGTTTTTTAATTAATTGTAAAAAATCATACATCAAATTATTTTTTTATGCTTATTATATATTGATTATACATATGTTAAGAGTTTTCAACATTATTTGGCTATTTTAAAAATACCTTCTACATTACACAAAATTCAACATGTAGCAACTTTATTCTGTTGCTAATTATCCCATAAAAAGCTGACGTAAATACAGCATTCCCCATCTTAGCATTTATTCAATTTCGAGTATTCCCTTACTATTTTTTAAACTCATAAACTGTTTTATGATGAAATTTTATGTATTCCTGCTTGCAGCAGTTGTCTGTACTTCTGCCCATGCACAACAAAATTTAAGTCCAACTGTATTGGCTGCCGGTGGAGGGGTAAGTAAGTTTAATGACATTGAATTGGAGTGGACCCTCGGCGAATTTTTCACAGGTACATCTTCTGCTTACAAAAACATGTACACAGCAGGTTTTCAGCAACCTTTATTAAACAAACAATCATTGCAAATAAGCGATGTAAAATTGGGTACTGTAAACATTTTCCCCAACCCTGTAAAGGATTTCATAAACATACATTTTAAGTTAACCAATGAAGAGCCCATAAACATGGTGCTAACAGATGTGTATGGGAAAACATTGCTTCAAAAGAGCATAGTAACTAAATCCAACATTGCAAAACTTCCGGTACAGCAATTAATTGCAGGCAATTATTATCTCAGTCTGTACGATGCTAAAGGAAATATTACAAACATGTTTAAAATCATTAAAATAAATTAACTGCCACACTTCAAACAAAACGATTATGAAAAAAATTCTTCTTTTCACGGTAATGTTTATACTCATCATTACAACTTCTTATGCACAAAATGTACCTGCCGGAATGAAATACCAGGCAGTGGCACGTAATACAACTGGCGATATATTGGCCAACAGCGAAATAACCTTGCGCATACAACTGAAAGGTGCACCATTACAGGGTGCTGTAAGTTATTATACAGAGGAACATCAGGTAACTACAAACAAACTTGGTCTGTTTGATTTGGTAGTGGGTATGGGAAAAAACAGCAGCGGAAAGTTTAACGACGTTCCATGGAGTTCAGAAGATATCTGGATGGCTGTTTCTTTAAAAGATAAAGCCAATGGTTTTTCTGCGGTTACTGAAAGCAGATTGCTTGCGGTTCCTTATGCGTTTTATGCTGTTACAGCATCAAAACTTTCTACGAATGGCACAGTAAATAGTGCAAATGCACCAGGTGTACCGGCGAATGTATGGTCGTTACAAGGTAATTTTAACAGTGATCCTACTAAAGACAAATTGGGAACGACAGATTTTGTAGATCTTGTAATGGTTACAAATAATATTGAGCGTTTAAGAATAACTGCAGCAGGAAATATTGATATAAAAAGGAGCCTAAAAATAGGCGCAAATTTAACTGTTGATTCAAGCGTGTTTTTAAACCGTATTGGTGGATCTACCCTTAACTACGGACCTTTTACAGTAGATAGAATGAGTCCTACTCTATTATCCGGTACGCTTACAGTTGATAAAGCAACTGATTTAAACACTTCATTAAATGTAGACGGTCCAACTGATTTGAACAGCCGTTTGTTTGTAAACAACTCAAGCCCTACAAAACTTACAGGCACATTGCAAGTAGATGGAGCTACTAATTTAAACTCTTCGTTGAATGTAAATAATGTGAGTCCAACAGTTTTGTCGGGTATATTACGTGTGGAGAAAGATGCCTTGTACAAAGAAAAAGTTTTGCTTGATAATGCTTCCTTACAATCTACAAGCACCACTACCGGGGCTTTGGTTGTAAACGGAGGTTTTGGTCTTGGAGGTAACTTAAATGTTGGAGGCGCTTCAGAGTTTGGTGGACCTGTAGCATTTGGTGCAGCGGTTACTATTTCAGATGCCACACAATCTAATTCTACAACTACAGGTGCTTTAAAAGTGACAGGTGGTGTAGGCATAGGCAAAAAATTAAATGTGGGCGAAGCCGTTTTATTTGGCAGCACATTGGGCGTAACAGGTATTACTTCCATAACTGATGCAACTCAATCTACCGCAATAACAAATGGCGCTTTGGTAGTAGCAGGTGGCGCAGGAATAGGACAGAATGTAAACATTGGCGGTGCATTAACGACAGGCGGCGTTGCAACTATAAACAATACATTGAATGTAAATGGTGGTGGCAGCTATGTTGCAAATTTTGTAAACAGCAGCAATGCTAATGGAATAAGTATACAGGTGGCTGCTCCTACCCCAAGAAATGCAAATAATTTCGTTACGTTTAAAAACAGCACAGGCGGAATGGTGGGTCGTATTCAAGGAGAAGACATAAATGACCTACAAAACAGCGAAGATTATAAAGTAGAAAAAGCTTCTCTTGATTTGGCAGTTACACTTTCAACAATATCTGTTGTTACAGGT
>JANPIF010000003.1:0-3524 GCA_031424845.1 Ferruginibacter sp. | reverse complement strand
CAAAATATTCTTACGAAGACGGATACTTTTTGGCGTAACCTCAATACACTCATCTGCCTGTATGTACTCCATACATTCTTCTAAAGTCATTAAAATTTTTGGTGCTGCCTTGCTTGCATCATCACTTCCACTTGCACGGTGGTTGGTCAATTTTTTTGCTTCCGTAGCATTTACAACAAGATCACCTGGCTTAATATGCTCTGCAATGATCTGGCCTACATAAACTTCTTCACCTGGATCTACAAAGAAACGTCCACGATCCTGTAATTTATCTACAGAATAACCGGTTGTACGCTCTGTAGTTTTGCTAAGTAATACACCATTGTTACGACCTGGTATTGGTCCTTTCCATGGTTTGTAATCTATAAAACGATGGGCCATTACTGCTTCACCGGCTGTACCTGTAAGCATGGTGCTACGCAAACCAATTAAACCACGAGATGGGATTTCAAATTCCAAATGCTGCATTTCGCCTTTGGTTTCCATTATCTGCATTTCGCCTTTGCGTTGTGTTACAAGGTCAATTACTTTACCACTAAACTCTGCAGGTACATCTACCACCAAATTTTCATAAGGCTCGTGCTTTGCGCCATTTATTTGTTTTACCAATACCTGTGGCTGACCAACAGTCAACTCAAAACCTTCTCTGCGCATGGTTTCAATTAAAATACCAAGGTGCAAAATACCACGACCAAATACCAAAAAGCTATCTGCACCGTCCGTATCTTCTACACGCAATGCAAGGTTTTTTTCTGTTTCTTTCATCAACCTGTCTCTAAGGTGACGACTTGTTACAAACTTACCTTCTTTACCAAAGAAAGGTGAGTTGTTAATGCTGAACAACATACTCATGGTAGGCTCATCAACACTAATTAACGGCAATGCTTCAGGGTTTTCAGCATCAGCAATAGTATCGCCGATATTAAATTCTTCCAAGCCTACAACCGCACATATATCTCCTGCTATAACTTCTGTAACTTTCTTTTTGCCCATGCCTTCAAAAACATAGAGCTCTTTAATTTTCATTTTCTTAATGGTTCCATCTGCCTGCATTAAAGCTATCTGCTGGCTCTCTTTTATAACGCCACGAGCCACTTTACCTACCGCAATACGACCAAGGAAAGATGAATAATCCAAAGAAGTGATTTGCATTTGCAACGGACCTTCGTTTACTTTAGGCTCCGGAACATATTGTATAACACCATCTAATAAAGGGAAAATATTATCAATCTCGGTTAGTGAATTGTTGAACCAACCGTTTTTACCTGAACCATAAAAAGTTGGGAAATCCAATTGCTCTTCAGTAGCATCGAGGTTGAAGAATAATTCGAAAACTGCATCGTGCACTTCATCAGGTCGGCAGTTTGGTTTATCTACTTTATTAATAACTACCATTGGCTTTAAACCCAATGCCAATGCTTTTTGTAATACGAAACGAGTCTGTGGCATTGGTCCTTCAAACGCATCTACCAACAAAATAACACCATCAGCCATTTTTAGTACACGCTCTACCTCACCACCAAAGTCACTGTGACCTGGAGTATCAATAACATTTATTTTGTAGCCATTATAGACTACTGCAGCATTTTTACTAAAAATGGTTATACCACGTTCTCTTTCAAGATCGTTGCTATCCATAATAAGGTCTCCTGTTTCCTGATTGTCTCTGAAAACTTTAGTAGAGTGAAGAATCTTATCTACCAACGTTGTTTTACCGTGATCTACGTGTGCAATAATTGCGATGTTGCGAATATTCATTTAAATTTTTTATTGGTACCGATATTAGGCGGGACTGTTTTTAAGGGTGCAAAAGTATGGAAATTATGCCAGACGGCAAGGCGAAAGATGAATGAGAGTATTGTTATTATGTTAAATATGTAGGCTCTATTACAATAAATTACATCTATTGCAAAAGATAAATTTTTATAAAATAATTTCTTTGAAACAGATATCTATACCTTATTTTTTATTTTACTTTTTAATTCAGCATAATCTAAAAAGTAAATGAAACGCAATGAAAAACTGGTAAATTGTTTACCTGATATAATATTTCCTACATTTCTAAAATAATTCTTTTCAAATGATCTGCTAAAGTTTTGACCGATGTCCTTCCATGCAAGTGTAATAAAACTACCTAATTTAAACTGCCAGTTGTACAACATATCTACTGCTAAAAAATTAAAATTTTGATTTTTGTTTTGTGTGTAAGGAAAATCGGGCGTTTTTAAATTGCCGTTATCATCCAGTTGATAATACTGCCGGGCATTAAGTTTTGTAAAAGAATGACGACCCCTAAAAGTAAGCCCCATTGTATTGTTGAAATTGTATTTTAAATTCAACACGTTTTCAACACTGTTAATATCTCTTCTGGAAAAAATTGTATTAGAAATGTCGGTTCCAATTACTCTAACTCTGTCAGCCCACCCGCCATCATTTTTTGCACTTTGCACTTCTATATAATCTTCAATAGAAAACTTGCTGCTAAATCTGATTTTGCCGCCTAATTCGTAATTAAAAGCTCTTCTTTTAAATATTCCACCTCTACGTGCAGATATTGCACCACTCCACGAATACTTTTTTGTGTTGTTACTTTCAAAGTAGGTGAAAAAACCTCCATTGGGATTTATTTTTACAACTTTGCCTAAGTCTCTAGGTTCATAAAAATCGTTTCTTGGAAACTGGTAATTGGCATTAAAATATATCTGCCACAACTTTTTTGTTTGTGCATTAAAGTTGTAGCTAATACGTGCAGACTGGTACATGAATGCAGGTCTTTTCAACAAATCGATAGGCGTTACCAAACGACTATAGTTGCCATTTATATTCATACCCATATTGTTGCGCCAACCTTTTGGCTTGTTCCAGTTATAAGCAAAGTAGCCGCCATGGTCCAAAGAGTTATTATTGGTAAAGTAACCCAGGTCTGATTTATCAAACTTACTATTCGTAAGATCTTGGTATATATTAAATGTAAATTTTCCACTTGTTTTACCAAAGTAAAGATTGTGTGCATAGCCAGTTTTTGTATTTTTTGCATCCACTATATTACTTACTGTTACTTGTCCACCCACGTTCCATGTATTTTTTTTATCATTAAAATTAAATAACGCTGCTGCTACATCTGCATCATAATCATTGCCGCTACGCAGCACACTGGTATTAACAAAAGATATACTGCTGTTGTTTTTAAAAGTTTGGTCAAGTACAAAAACATTGTAATTGGTTAGTGGATCAGTTTCTAACTTCCGTGTAGTTCCATCAGCTTTTTCAATAATAGCAAACTGGGGTTTTGTGACTGCATTTAAAATACCAATGCCCAAACCTTTTTGTGTACGGCCGCTTATTTTGGTAGCATTTATTAATTTGCTTTGAGTAGGATTCTTTACCACAGTTTCTGTGGAAGAAAGGTTGGAATATGCATCGCCAAATCGAATTGGTTGTCCACCAATTCTTCTGCTATAAAAAAGATCTCCTTTGTTAAACAACTCTGTACCTTCTGTAAAAAATGCACGGTTTTCAGAAAA
>JANPIF010000002.1:0-1299 GCA_031424845.1 Ferruginibacter sp. | reverse complement strand
AAATACACCACCTGTAAGCATCACTGCAATTACACTTCCAATAAGTGCGAGTGGTATATTTAGCATAATTTGTAAAACAATACGGGTAGATTTAAAATGACTGTATAACACCAAAAATATTCCCAGCAAAGAAAAAATACTTAATAACCCAATTAGTTTTGATGCAGATTGCTGGCTTTCAAACTGACCACCCCATTGCAAATAATAACCCTGCGGCAATTTTAATTGTGCATTTACTTTTGCCTGCATCTCTTTTACAGTAGTACCCAAATCTCTTCCCTGTACATTGGCGCTCACTACAATTCTCCTTTGTGTATTTTCATGCGATACTGAGTTTACGCCATTCTCCATTTCTATACTGGCAATTTGAGAAAGAGGGATAAGTGTGCCATTGGCCAAAGATATTTGTGTGTTACTTATACTCTCTATATTGCTTCTATCTTCTTCATTTGTTCTTAGTACAATATCAAATGTTTTTTGCCCATCCAAAATTTGGCTGGTTACTTTACCGTTGTAAAATATTTCTAAATCATCTGCTACTTTACCTGCCTGCAAACCGTATCGTTGAAGTGCAACTCTATCAATTTTAATTTTAAGTTGAGGTACCAATATTTGTTTCTCCACTTGTAAATCTACCACGCCATTTACCGTACTTAATATATCTTTCATAGCATTGGCATTGCTGCGCAGTTCCGCCAATTCATTGCCAAAAATCTTAACGGCCACTTGTGCACGCACGCCAGATAGCAAATGATCTAACCTGTGTGAAATGGGTTGACCAATATTAATATTACTCCCTTTTAATATTTCTAAATTGGTGCGAATATCTGCTAAAACTGTTTTCATAGGTCTGTGGTCATCTTTTAATGCCACATCAATTTCAGTATAGTTTGGTGGTTCTGCATGTTCATCTAATTCTGCTCTTCCAGTTCGCCGAGAAGTTAATAGCACATCTGGAATTTTTAAGATTTGTTTTTCTGCTATGGAGCCTATCTTGTTACTTTCTTCCAAAGAGGTACCGGCTGGTGCCACTACATTTATAGTAAAACTCCCTTCATTAAATGGAGGCAAAAATTCAGTACCAAAAAATGGTACAATTGCGGCAGCAGCTATTATTAAAGCAATAGCACTACCAATAATAAATTTTGGATGCTTTAATCCCTTCTGCAATAGTTTTGCATCTTGTTTTTTTAACCATTTTACTAAAGCACTATCATCATCATGCACAGTGGTAATTTGTTCCTGCACTTTTCTTTTTTTCCAAAATTGTAAATTTACCGGGCGCAAACTTTTTTCTTT
>JANPIF010000001.1:0-3213 GCA_031424845.1 Ferruginibacter sp. | reverse complement strand
TTTAAAAGTTGAAATTGGTTGCGAAAATGTTATAATATAAATTTCCGACCAATTATCCCAACTCTATCACCGTTATCTCAGCTAACTGCCCTACTCTGCCCGGGTAGCCAATAAAACCAAAACCCCTGTTCACATATAACTTTTGCTTTGCGCTCTCGTATAAACCTGACCATTGCGGATACATATATTGTACAGGGCTCCATTTAAAACCAGGCAGCTCAACTCCAAACTGCATACCGTGTGTGTGACCGCTCAGCATCAAATCCACATCGCCATATTCAGGTTTTACCTGCGCATCCCAATGGCTTGGGTCGTGACTCATCAGTATTTTAAAAGGATATTTTTCTGTACCTGCATGTGCAAGGTCCATGCGCCCATGTTTGGGAAAGCGGGCTTTGCTGCTCCAGTTTTCTATACCCAACAAAGCTATTTCTGCACCATCTTTTTGCAGCACCGCATGCTCATTCATTAATAATTTCCAGCCTAGTTGCGCATGCACTTGCTGCAGGTTTATCAGGTTTTGTTCTTTACTCACCCCATTAATGGGCCATTGTACATAATCTCCATAATCATGATTACCCAACGTTGAAAACACACCCATCGGCGCTTTCAACTTATCAAACACATCCATGTAATTATCCATTTCAGTCGCCTTATCATTTACTAAGTCTCCTGTAAATAAAATAAGGTCAGCATTTTCTTTCATTATCATTTCCACACCATGCTGCACAGCTTTTTTATCCATAAAACTACCGCTGTGTATATCGCTTATGTGCACTATTTTAAGTCCTTTAAAAGCCTCAGGCAAATTATCAAATGCAAGTTTTACTCTTTTTATTTGGTATTTATATTGGTTGGTAAATCCAAATACAAGGCTACCAAATAAAGTAGTTCCTGCAGCAATACCCAACCAGCTCAAAAAAACAGAACGGCTAATACCATCGCCACTCATACCATCAACATCAGTATTATTAAAAAATAATTTTCCGGCAAGCCATTGTATTCCTCGGCGTAAATCATCCACTAAAAAAAATACGAGTGCAGTAATTTTTGCCAAAAATAATCCCACAATCATCGCAAAAAGATAGGTGCGAACTTTCTTTCCAAAAAACTGCTGCTCGGTATATACAAATAATAAAAAACCAACAACAGCCAATATTGTTATAGACCAATAAATGGCGTACACAATGGTTTTAGCCCTTGGTGATAAATTTTGCGATACATTTTTAACTGCCTGAAAAAAATATAAATCCAGCAAAAGCATTACTGAAATAAAAATAAAAACGCCAATAGGTGTTCGCATATAATGTATTGTTGTATTAAAAAACTAAAAACTCATCTACCTGTTCATTCATTGTTTTCAAAGTAGCCTCATCCATTATTTCTTCAGCATCGTTTAGTAAAGTATGCACTATACTCACGGGCAATCTATTGGGGTGTACATGTATTTTTAAATGCATCAACGAACTTGTAAGGTGCTCCAAGCCACGCAAATTTCCAGCACGCCCGGTACTCACTCCTACCAACAAGGCTTTTTTATTTGGCCACACTTTTTTTACATCAGTATTATCAATCATCATTTTTAAAACCCCGGGGAAAGAGCCATTGTATTCTGCCACTACAAAAATAAATTTATCAGCCGTTATTAAAAAATCGCTTTCCATTGTTTCAAAAATACCAGTACGTTCATACACATTATATTCATCCAGCGCAAGTATTTTATTTTCCACATTTCTATCATTTAAAAAACGGCTGTATTGCTTGGCTATTTTTTTTGTGTTGCTGCCCTGCCTGTTAGTGCCCGAAATAATTGTTATCATATTATAGTGTATGCTTTTTTGTGTGTTAGTTCTTGGGGCTTTCAACCAATACCATTTTTCAACAGTTATTCCGGCTATTCGTTCCTATCTTTTTTTCTTGCCCATCCTTCGACAAGCTCAGGATGTACAATAAAAAAAGGATATCCACTACTATCCGGCAGCCATTCATCGTTATGATTTCTATTCAGCAATAATTTAATCACTTCACCCTAAAACCTACTCTTTTCTGCTCAATTTATTTACACTAAAACAGGTTTTAAATATTGCATCAGAATAGCCAATTATTAACGAAGTTTGCAAAATTATCTGTAGAAGTTTACATTTGATGCAAAACTTCCCAAAACTCACAAATAAACAGCGCAATTCGTAATGGCAAGAATAATAGGAATAGCAAATCAAAAAGGGGGCGTAGGTAAAACCACTACAGCCATAAACCTTGCAGCAAGTTTTGCCATATTGGAGTATAAAACTTTGTTGGTAGATGCTGATCCGCAGGCAAACAGTACCACAGGTACCGGTTTCGATTTACAAAATATTACCAAAAGTCTGTATGACTGCATGGTAAACGAAGCCACCGCAACCGATGTTATTTTGAAAACGGAAATGGCATTTTTAGATGTTATTCCTTCCCATATAGATTTGGTAGGAGCCGAAATAGAAATGATTAATTATCCAAACAGAGAAGGTATTCTTAAAACAATACTCGAAGCTGTAAGAGATGAATACGATTTTATTGTAATTGATTGTTCACCATCGTTGGGTTTAATAACAGTGAATGCATTGGTAGCATCTGATAGTGTAGTTGTACCAGTACAAACAGAATTTTTTGCCTTAGAAGGCTTGGGAAAATTATTGAATACCGTAAAAATTGTACAAAACAGGTTAAATAAAGATTTGCAGATTGAGGGTATATTAATGACGATGTACGATGGTCGCCTTCGCTTATGCAACCAGGTAGAAAGTGAAGTTCGTAGGCATTTTGAGGACATGGTTTTTAGTGCCATCATTCACAGAAATACAAAATTGAGCGAAGCCCCAAGTTTTGGTAAGCCAGCTATATTGTACGATGCAGATAGTAAAGGCGCCGTAAATTATTTAAACCTGGCAAAAGAAATTTTGCAAAAAAATAATATGACGAAGTTGAAGAATGAGGAAAGGCAAATGAATTAGCCAATTTGCTAATGATAAAACCAAGATCATTAAATTAGGCAATTTGCTAATGATATTCGAGCTTCTCATTAAATATTTTAGCTTCTAAATTAATTATACAATTATATAATTAAGATTTTATTACAAACAATAACTATAAAAAACATTAGCTTATTTGCATATCAGTAAATCAGCTGTTTATTATAAATAACGAATTTAAAAAATTAGCACATTAGCACATTAG